>JAGWQP010000595.1 GCA_028876805.1 Acidobacteriota bacterium
GAAACTGATTCAGGATGTCCTGCCGCCGCGCGCCGACGCTCTTGCGCACGCCGATTTCGCGCGTCCGCTCCGTGACCGCGGCCAGCATGATGTTCATGATGACCACTCCGCCCACTACCAGGAACACCGAAACCACCCCCACCGCGGTGGCGGCGATGGCGCCCGTCAACTGATCCCAGAAGTTCACTAAGGCGTCGGAAGTGACCATGGAAAAGGTGTCGTCCTCGTTCGGTCGCAGGTGCCGGTAGGCCCGGAGCAGCGCACGCGTCTCGTCCTCGGCCGCCGGCAGGCTCCGATGGTCGATCGCGATGGCGTCGTACCCCAGGCCCTGGCGCGATCCCCAGATCTTGAAATAGGTTTCGATGGGAATGATGACGAAGTTGTCCTGCGACTGGCCGAACACGGAGCCTTTGGCCTTCGAGGTGCCGACCACCTCAAACGACACACCGTCCACCGCAACACTCTTGCCCAGGGCATCCATATCGGGGAAAAGATGGTCCTTCACATCCTTGCCGATGAAAGCCACGGGCCGCCGCCGGCGGTTTTCGACGTCGGTCAAAAAGCGGCCTTCCATGGGTGTGAAATTGCCAATGAGCGCCAGATTGGGCGTGGCGCCGATGATTTGGACCGCGTCCAGATGGTCCTTTTCCCGATACACCGTGGATGCGCGGCTGGCCTCGAGGCCGTATTCGCTCGCGAGCGTCGCGTGGCGGCGCAGGAACTCGAATTCCTTGCGAGTCAGCTGGGGATTGCGGCGCTGCATTTCGAGGAATTTTTTCGGGTTCCACTGGATCATAACGATGCGGCGGACACGAAAGCCGTCGGCCCCCATGCTCGAGACGTTGTCAGTGATATAGACGTCCATGCCCTTAATCACGGACATGACCGCAATCAAGGTGGTGGTCGCCAGGATGATCCCCAGCAGCGTGAGGAAACTGCGCAGCTTGCTCGCTCGCAAGCTAGCGGCCGCGCCGACCACGGCTTCCCAGAATGATGCGTGCGATCCCATGGGTGTCCGATCCGGACCGGACTCCACCCATACACGAGCGTACTCCATAGGAAGTTCCGGAGCCGAAGACCGGCTACCGGCTGGACCGCCTGCCAGTCCCGGCGACAGAGCTGACCCAAGCGCTGGGGCGCCAAAACCAACAGATCCCGAAAGGCGTCCAGGAGCCGGTTCAAGACTCCCAGGCTGAGATTTTTCAGGCCCGTGGGGCCCCGACCCAGCCCGCGCATTCGCTTCCGACCGCTCGAAACCGCTCGCTCGAGGTTGGCCGAGCGCCGGGGGCGTAAAGCGGCGGTTAGACCGGATCGAGAAGCGCCTGCGGTCGAACCGGCCTTCGGCCGAGCGAGGCCACCGTCGCCGGCGGCCGCGGGCGAATCGCCGTTTGCCGCGCCCTTCGCCCCTAACAGAGTAAAATAAGAGCTGCGGACGTCCTCCTGTACCGAGTCCTTCCATGATTGTTGACACGATTCTGGCCAAGATTTTTGGCACGAAGAATGAGCGCGAAGTCAAGGGCATGCTGCCTATGGTGGCCGCCATCAATCGCCTCGAGCCCGCCATGCGCCAGCTCTCGGACATCGACCTGGCCGCCAAGACCATCGAATTCAAGGAAAAACTGGCCCAAGGTGCGACCCTGGACGACCTTCTCTTCGAGGCTTTCGCCGTCGTCCGCGAAGCCGGACGCCGTGTCCTCGATATGCGTCACTTCGACGTGCAGTTGATCGGCGGCATCGTTTTGCACCACGGCAAAATCGCCGAAATGAAGACCGGCGAAGGCAAGACCCTCGTCGCCACTCTGCCTTCCTACCTCAACGCGCTCGAAGGCAAGGGTGTGCATGTCGTCACCGTCAACGACTACCTGGCCAAGCGCGACTCGGAGTGGATGGGCCGCGTCTACAAAACGCTCGGCCTGCGCGTCGGCGTCATCGTCCACGATCTCGACGACCACGAACGCCAGGAAGCCTACCACGCCGACATCACCTACGGCACCAACAATGAGTTCGGTTTCGACTACCTTCGTGACAACATGAAGTTTCGCCTGGAGGATTGCGTCCAGCGAGAGCACCACTACGCCATCGTCGACGAAGTGGATTCGATCCTCGTCGACGAGGCCCGCACGCCGCTCATCATCTCCGGCCCCAGCGAGGAGTCGACGGACAAATATTACAAGATCAACCGTATTATTCCCAAGCTGGTGCGCGGCGAAGTCATCGAAGGACGCGAGCCCGGTGAGAAGTACACCACCGGTGACTTCACCATCGATGAAAAGCACAAGACCGCGGCGCTCACTGAAGAAGGCGTCCTCAAGGTGGAGAAACTGCTCGGCCTCGCGAACCTCTACGACCCTGCCAATATCGAATACAACCACCACGTGCAGCAGGCTCTGCGCGCGCACGTGCTCTACCAGCGCGACCGCGATTACGTGGTCAAGGACGGCGACGAGGGTCCCGAAGTCGTGATTGTCGACGAGTTCACGGGCCGACTCATGCCCGGCCGCCGTTGGTCCGACGGCCTGCACCAGGCCGTGGAAGCCAAAGAAGCCGTCAAAATCCAACGCGAGAACCAGACGCTTGCGACCATCACCTTCCAGAACTATTTCCGCATGTACAAGAAACTGGCCGGCATGACGGGCACGGCGGAAACCGAAGCGGCGGAATTCCAGAAGATCTATAAGCTCGACGTCACCGTGATCCCGACCAACCGGGAAATGATCCGCAAAGAGAACCCGGACATGGTCTATCGCACCGAAGAGGAGAAATTCCGCAACGCCGCCAAAGAGATCAAGGAATTCAACTCCAGGGGCCAGCCGGTGCTGGTAGGCACGATCTCGGTCGAAAAATCCGAAAAGCTCTCGGGCATTCTCAAACGCATCGGCGTCAAGCACGAGGTCTTGAACGCCAAGAACCATGAGCGCGAGGCGGGCATCGTGGCCCAGGCCGGTCGCAAGAACACCGTCACCGTGTCCACCAATATGGCCGGCCGCGGTACCGATATCCTGCTCGGCGGCAACCCCGAATTCATGACCAAGGAAGCCTGTCTCAAAGAGAAGGTGGCCGAGCGTCTTTCCGAGGAAGAAGCGCAATACGTCGCCGACGAGCACTTCTACTACTTCACCCACCACGACCAGTTCTACCGCGCGCGCCGCGACAAATGGGACGAGATCTTTCACCGCTTCAAAGCCCAGACGGACCAGGAACACGACGAAGTCGTGGCGCTGGGCGGGCTCCACATCGTGGCCACCGAACGCCATGAGTCGCGCCGCATCGACAACCAACTCCGCGGGCGCTCGGGCCGTCAGGGCGACCCGGGCAGTTCCCGTTTCTATCTCTCTCTGCAAGACGACCTGCTCCGCATTTTCGGCGGCGAACGCATGCAAAACCTCATGTTGCGCCTGGGCATGGAGGAAGATGTGCCGATCGAGTCCAAGCTCATCACCAGGCGCATCGCCAAAGCCCAGGAGGCCGTCGAGGCCCAGAACTTCGAATCCCGCAAACACCTGCTCGAATACGATGACGTCAACAACAAACAACGTCAGGCCGTCTACAGCATGCGCCGGCAGCTGCTCGAAGGCATCGATCAGAAAGAGCGGGTGATGGAGATGGTGCAGGGCATCGTCGAGCAGTCCATCGACATGCGCTGCCCCAACGACAAGCATCCCGACACCTGGGACCTGTCCGCCCTGCGCAACGATATTCTGAGCCAGTTCGGATCCAAGATCGAACTCGCCGATCTGGCCCAGATGAGCCGCGACGAAATGGTCGACTCCCTCATGGAGCGCCTGCGGCACAAATACCAGGAAAAAGAGGACCTCGTGGGGGCCGACGTGATGCGCCAGACCGAGCGCATCGTGATGCTGCAGGTGATCGATAACCAATGGAAGGATCACCTGCTTTCGATGGACGAGCTGAAGCAGGGCATCGGCAACCGGGCCTACGGTCAGAAGGACCCCCTGGTCGAGTACAAGAAAGAATCCTACGACCTGTTTACGGCCATGATGGACCGCATTGAAGATGAGACGGTCCGCTACCTCTACTTCTTACAGGTGAACTCGGGTGTGGGCCCGGTCCTCCCCTTCCCTACCGAGGAAGAGGAGGAAGAAGAAGAGACCGGGCCCAACGCCAGCGAGCAGCAGCGGATCGCGGCCAAGACCACGATGGAAGACTTCACGCGCAATATTCAGCGCAAGAAGGAAAAGGAGCTGGCAGAACTACAGTTTGTTGGTGGCGATGGCTCCACTAGTTCCAAGCCCGTGGTCAGCGGGCAAAAAGTCGGGCGCAACGATCCGTGCCCGTGCGGGAGCGGCAAGAAGTATAAGAAGTGCCACGGTGCTTAGTATGAAACTCGCGGTCTTCGTTGTTCTTCCCTCGCTCGCCGGCGCGGCGGTCCTGCCGGACCAGATCGGGCCCTACCGGCGCACTTCCACCACCACGCCGGCTCTCACTGACCAGGCCGTCTGGGGCGAATTGGGCTTGAAAGAATCCGAGGTCGCGGTCTATCAAAACGGGAAAGCGAAATTCCTAGCGACGGCCTATCGCCTCGAGGACACCACTGCGGCCCTCTCGGCCTTCGACTGGCGTCGCGCGCCGGGTGCCAGGCCCTCGCCTTTGGCCGAACTGGCAGCCGAGACCGCGCAAGGCGTCCTCGTGGTCCACGGCAACTACCTGATCGACCTGGAGGGGTACAAGCCAACTGCCACCGAACTCAGCCCCGTCCTGGACAGCCTACGCGACGTGAACACGACGCCGCTACCCGTTCTCCCTGGATTCCTGCCTTCCCAGGGCCTGGTTCCGAACAGCGAACGCTACATCATCGGCCCGGCGACCTTAAAGAAATTTGATCCCGGCATTCCGCCTTCGGTGGCGGCGTTCCACCTCGGCGCGGAGGCACAACTCGGCGTCTTCCACAGCCCCAGGGGGGATCTGACGCTCGCGGTCTTCAATTATCCGACCAACCAGATCGCCATCGACAAGCAGGGCGACTTTCAAAAACTGACGGGCGCGGTGGTGAAGCGCAGTGGGCCATTGCTGGCTGTCATCCTTTCTCCCTCCGACCTCGACGCCGCCGAGCGGCTCCTCGCTCTGGTGCGGTATGAGGCTCAGGTCACCCTCCATGAGGCCACACCCACCTCCCCTCACGCGTTCGGCAACATGCTGGTTAACGTCTTTATTTTGATTGGGATACTGCTTGCCTTTTCGACCGTGGCAGGGCTCTTTGTGGGCGGGGTTCGGACCTTTTTGCTGCGGCGCAGGGCGGGACCCGAGGAAGAACCGATGATCCTGCTGCACCTCGAGCAGCGCTGAGAGGGTCCCGTAAGCTACCGTTTTTGAGGACGTTAGAGCGAAATCCTCAACTCCGGCAAGGGGGTTTTGCCACGCCCTCGAATTTCTGCAGAAATTTCAGCATCCCTGCAAGTCGGCCTCTACGAGCAGCTTACCGCCGAAAATTTTGCGGCGGATTTTTCCTTGACTTGCAGGCCGCAGGGAAATAAGATCCAACTACAAAGTTTTTGGCGGTTGCGATACCGTCGAAACTGATTCTCCCAGTAACATCACCCTGGTCGAACAGGGCGAAATGCTCACCCTTCTGGGTGGGCATTTCTATTTTGTAGGTAACATTGATGTTACATTAAATTTGGTGGGCCCGCGGCCTCGAGCGTCCCACCGCGTAGACCCATCCGGCGCCCCCGATCGCAAAGGTGGTTCGGAGGCTCTTAGGAGAGATTTTCGCAGCTCGCCTTGGCCCAAGGTCTCCGACGTGGTTCCGGACGCAGCCGAGGGCCGCATTTCGCGGAGGAGCGGCACTTTATCTGGCAAGCACCCCGCTTCGCTCCAGTAGAATAAAGACAACAAAACCAGAATGAGTGATCATAAGCTTCAAGTGATTCCGCTCGGCGGTTTGGGGGAGTTCGGCATGAACATGACCGCCATCCGATATGCGGACCAGCTGATCGTGATCGATTCGGGGATGATGTTCCCGGAGGCGGAGCTGCTGGGCGTCGACCTAGTCATGCCCGATCTGACGTTTCTCAAAGAAAACCAGCAGTTCATCCGCGCCTTGATCCTCACGCACGGACACGAAGACCACATCGGCGCGGTGCCGTATTTTCTCTCGGAAATCGACGTGCCGGTTTACGGCACCGCCTTTACCTTAGCCTTGGTCGACCGGCGCCTGGAAGAGTACGAGCTCGAGAACGAGCCGCGGTTCATCCAGATCCGGCCGAAGCAGATTGTCGAGATCGGCCCGTTCAAAATCGAGTTCATCCACGTGACCCACTCGATTGTGAGCGCCGTGGCCCTAGCCATCACCACGCCGCTCGGTGTCATCGTTCACACTGGCGACTTCAAAGTGGATCCAACTCCCACCGACAACGAGCTGTTCGACCTCCACACCCTGGCCGACTACGGCAGGCGTGGAGTGCTGCTGCTGCTTTCCGATTCCACCAACTCCGACCGGCCGGGCTATACCGAATCCGAGCGTGCGGTCCGGCCCCGCATGGAGGAGATTTTCAACCGTTCCGAGCGGCGCGTGCTGGTCTCCTGCTTCAGTTCATCCATTCACCGCATCCAGCTCGTGCTCGACCTGGCTCAGGAGTACGGGCGGCGGGTAGCGTTTTATGGCCGGAGCATGGTCTCGGTCACTGAGATTGCCCATTCGCTCGGTTTGCTCGATATTCCCGATGCCATTCTTCTTCGGCCCCAGGACGCCATGGACCTGCCGCCGGCCAAGGTTGCCATCCTCATCTCCGGGACTCAGGGAGAGCCCATGTCGGCGCTGGCGCGGGTGGCAGTCGACAATCACAAGCACGTCTCGGTGGAGGCGGGCGACACGGTAGTGTTGAGCGCCCGCATCATTCCCGGAAATGAGAAAGCGATTTTTCGCATGGTCGACCACATGTCGCGCCGTGGCGCTGATGTTCTCTACGGCAGCATGAACCCGCCGCTCCACGTTTCCGGACACGCCAGCGTCGAGGAGATGAAGCTGGTGCTAAACCTGGTCCGGCCGCGCTATTTCGTGCCCATCCACGGCGAGTTCCGCCAGCTTTCCAAGCACGCGCGCCTGGCCGAGCACCTGAGATTCGCGGGCCTGGAAGAAAGCTTTGTGATGGAATCGGGCGAGACGCTGGAGATCGACCACCACGGCGCGCGCAAGGCCGGACGTGTTACGGTGGGCCGCGTGTGCATCGATTCCGGCTCGGTCGACGAAGTGGTGCAGGAAGTGGTGATTCGCGACCGCCGCCACCTGTCCGAAGACGGCATCGTGCTTCCGATCATCGCCATCAACCGGCACACCGGCCGCATGGAGAGCCTCCCGGAAATCGTCAGCCGCGGCTTCGCGCTGGCCGAGGACGGCTCGGAATTCATGCAGTCGGCCCGCCAGATCGTAGCCAAGACGCTCGAGGGCTCAAACCAGGAGGAGAAGACCGATTGGGGAGTCATGAAGGAGAAGATCCGCGCCGACCTGAAGCGGTACATCGTCAAGGAAACGTCCCGCCGCCCCCTGATCATGCCGGTGATTCTCGAAGTGTGAAGGAGGGAGGGCGGGCGGGATCGAGCGCCGGCGATGAGGTTCCTTTGGCATACCTGGAAGATGCCTCGGGGTTTCGCGGCTATGCCGAACGTTTGATTGTTCCCGCCGATGAAGCGGGCGTGGTGGCGGCGTTAGGCGAGGCGTCCTCGGCCGGGGTTCCCCTCACCATTGCGGGCGCGGGTACAGGTGTCACCGGCGCTCGCGTACCGATGGGCGGCTGGGTGCTGTCGCTTGAAAAGCTCACAAGACTCGAGATCGGACACGGCTACGCCATTGCCGGCGCGGGCGTTCTGTTGCGCGATCTTGACCTGGCGGCGCGGCAAAGCGCGCAGTTCTATCCGCCGGATCCGACGGAGACCTCGGCTTCGGTGGGCGGGACTGTCGCCACCAATGCCAGCGGCGCGCGCAGCTTCAAGTATGGGGCCACGCGCCGCTGGATCGAGCGTTTGCGGGTGGTATTGGCGGATGGCCGCGTTATCGATGCCGGCCGGGGCGACATTGTTGATTTCGACCCGGGGACCATTCCGCTCCCCGAGGTGACCAAGAACACCGCCGGCTATCAGCTGCGTTCCGGCATGGACTGGATCGACCTCTTCACCGGCTCCGAAGGCACGCTCGGCGTGATCACAGAAGCGCAACTTGGCCTGCTGCCGGCGCCTGCGGGAGTGCTTGCCGGGGTCATTTTCTTCTCAAACGACAACGCCGCCCTCGATGCAGTTGACGATTGGCGGGCGACCGCATCCGCTCGCGTGCTCGAGTATTTCGATCGGCCTTCGCTCGCCTTGCTGCGGGGCCGATTTCCCGAGATTCCTTCCGCGGCCTCGGCCGCTATTTTGTTCGAGCAGGAATTGGCGGCTGAGACCGCCCTGGACGAGGTCGGGACTTGGCTGGCCCGGACGGAAGCGGCTCACGCTCTCGCGGAATCCTGGCTCGCGGACTCGGCCACCGATCGCGAGCGCTTCCGCCGTTTCCGACACGCCTTGCCGGAACTGGTCAACGACACGGTCCGCCGCAACGGGACACTCAAAATGGGCACCGACCACGCCGTGCCGATCGCCCACAATCGCGAGATGCTCGAGTACTATCGCCGGCGTCTCGAAGCCGAGTTCCCAGACCGTTACGTGATCTTCGGCCATATTGGCGATGCCCACCTCCACGTCAACATGCTCCCATCCCCAGAAGATGCCGAACGGGCCTCGGCTCTGCTGGCCGAGTTCGCGCGCCGAGCCGTCGCGCTCGGCGGCACGGTGTCGGCAGAGCACGGATTGGGCCGCCGCAAGGCGCACTTGCTGGCGGTGCAGTACGCGCCCGACCACCTCGCACGCATGCGCGCCGTAAAACGCCGGCTGGATTTCGATAACCTTCTCGGCCGCGGCGTGCTCTGGGCGGAGTAGGCGGCGATCAAGCCTGCCGGCGGTCGCGCGCACTCCAACGCATAAATAAATAGGATAGGGCCGCGCCGGCCACAACCACCGCGGCGAGCGTCCAGGCGTTGCGGGCGAGGAACGCCTCGGCACCCGAGCCAAGCCGGATCCCCAAGTAGGCGACGCCGAAGTAGCGCACGAGGCGCGCCACCAGAATGACCGCCAAGAACCAGCCGAGCGGTGTGTGCAGCACCCCTGCCGAAATGACAAATACTTTCAGCGGCAAGGGCAACAACGGCGTCACCGCCGGAATGAATACGGTAACGAGGCCGTAGCGCTCAAACCACAGGCGGAAGCGCTGCGGCTCACCGGGTTCGGACAGGCTCTTTACGAAGCGCCGGACGCCGTGCCGCGACGCCAGGAACAAGCCCACGTTTCCCCCGACAGAACCCAAGACCGCGAGAAACGCCGTGAAGTATGCGCGCTCGGGCGCCTTTACGGCAATCAGGATCAGCAGGGCATCCATGGTGGCGGGCAGCGGGACTCCCAACGAGTCGATGAAGCCGATCAAGAACACGCCCCAGGGTCCGTAGGCAACCAAAGCAGCTGTGATTTTGGCGAGCAAGGCTTTAGATGATATCCGGGAATGATTTTCTCAGCTTGTAAAACCAGGCGTGACCGAGGACGAACACGGCCGCCGCCACCAACCACAATTTCCACAACCCTCCGAAGTCGGGCGGACGGCCTTCAACCAGGATTGCGCGATAACTCCCCACCAGTACATAGATGGGGTTGTTGGCGAAAAGCGGCGCAAACTGTGAGGGCAGCGAGGACTCCAGGTAGCAGATCGGCGTCAGGAAGAACCACAGCGTGAGCAGCAAGCCGATGAGCTGAGCCAGATCGCGGACGAATACACCCACGACCGCAGGGAACCAGCTGACCCCGGCGGTGAACAGGATCTGCGGCGCGACCACGAGCGGCAGCCACACGAGCGAAAGCGGCAGGCCCCCACGCGCGGCCAGCAGAAACACGCAAAACAGCAGGATCAAAAAGCACTCGCTCACAAGGCCCGAGACCACCAGATTCACCGGCAACGTTTCTACGGCAAAAACCAGCTTCTTCACGAAATTACGATGCTCCACCAGCACTTGAGCGGAGCGGCCGGCGGCCTCGCTGAACGCAAGCCACGGCAACATGCCGGCAAGGAAATAGAGGGCGAACGGGGAGCGGCTGCGGTCGGTGCCAAAACGTGTCTCGAGCACCACGCCGAACACAAAAAAGTAGGTGAGCATTGGCAGCAGCGGGTTGATGACGGTCCAAAAGATGCCGCCGAAGGAGCCGCGATAGCGCCCCAGAATGTCGTGCCGCACCATGGCCCGAATCAGCCCGCGATTCCGCCATATGGTCGCGACCGGGTAGACGAACGCGCGAACCCCTGCCCGGGCGACACGCGCGCGGCGCAGCCTGCTTTTCGTCGAGATTCGCCACCGCAATCGGGTGGCCAGCCTGCCCTCAACCATCGCGCCCTCGATCAGCAGAAAAGGGCAGTCGCGTTCGTAATACCAGCACACGTTTTCGCTGAGCGGCGAGACGAACACCTGGTAGCGGCCGTCCTCGGCCGGCAGATGGAACGTCATCCCCAGGCGAGCCGATTCACCAGGACCCAGATCGCGCTCGGGCATCACGCGCGCGCCGTCCGCAACGAGCCCTCCCGTCTCGGCGTCGAAAACCTGATAGCCAACGCAGAATCCCTCGGCGGGGCGCCAGGTCTGGGCCGAAACGTTGCGGATTCTGAACTCGACATGCCCCATCCGACTGTGCGGATCAAACTGGATGTTCGGTTCGAGGTACCTAGCGTTCATGAATAGAGCCAAGCGGGATAGCGCTCCCGCACCGCGCCGGCCTTGCGGCCCACGGCGTAGATGCCTTCTCCGCGCAGCTCTGTATCCAGCCAGTAACGCCGCAGCAAGTGCCGCACCCAGCCGAACTCGGGGTGCGGCCGATCGCGGATCTCACCGGTTTCGAGCCGTGTCACCTCGAAGCCCGAGGTCTCGGCCAACTGCTCAATTTCCCGCGGCGTGTACTCCCGATTGTGGCGTTGGTCGCCCTGACTCGCTCGCGAGGACCGCAGATACGCGGGGAAAGAGCCGGGATGGAGTCCGTTGAGGATGCCGGCGATGGCACGCAGCGCGACCGCATTGGGCGTGGTCAGGACCAGGTACCCACCGGGCTTCAGAATTCGGTTGATTTCACTCATCAAGTGCATGGGATCGGCGGATAAGTGCTCGATCAGCTCGCAGCAGAGCACCGTCGCATAGTGTCCGTCGGGATACGGGAAGGGGTCCCGCTCGGCGTCGAACAGGTCGATCGAGCAGGCGAAAGTTTCCCCGTTTTCGGACAGGACCAGGCGCTCAACCACACGACCCAGCTTGCCATAGCAGCAGCCGCGTACTTCGCCATAACCCAATCGGTTTTTTAAGGCCGGGGTCATTTGCAAGTAGCAGCCCATTTCGAGCACGCGGTCAGATGCGCTGCCTGGTGGCGTAATGGCGAGTGTCTTTGCCAGGCGCGTTTGGTGGGTTTCCACATACTGCTGAGCCTCCTCCGCCACCGCCCAGCCACGCACGTACTCCCAGACTCCGGCGCCGTTTGGCTCCGGCGGGGCGACGATTGGGGCGCCGTCGGCTGGCTCGCGATACTCGGTGCCGTCGACGACGGTGTTGAGAAATCGAGCATAACGCAGGGCCACGGATCCCCAGTTGCACTCGCGGGCGACGTAATCTTTGGCGCGGGCTCCCAGTTCACGCGCCACTTCTGGGCGCGACGCCAACAGGTTCATGTACTCGAAAGCCAGGTCCTCTTCGTCGACCCCGGGAGGCACTTTGAGACAGACGTCGTCGGGCAACTCCCTAAACGCCCCCACGTCGGATACCAAAACGGCTTTGCCCAAACCGAGCGCGCGCAGCAGCGTCCCTGAGGTCTCGCCCACGGTGGGGAAACGCAGATTCAGCACAATGTCGGACGCACCCAGAAATCCGACGAAATCCTCGATCGGGGTGAACCCCAAAAATTGTACGTGAGCCGACAATTCCAGCGAGCGAATCAGCGATTGGAACGGCACATCGGGGTGCGATTCTCCGGCCACGATCATGCGGGCGGTCGGAACAATCCGGATGAGCCGCTGGAACGCGCGTAGGCACTCGGCGATCCTCTTGTACGGCTTCAGAAATCCGAAGATGCCGATAAGCAGGGCAGTCTCGTCAATCCCCAGCGGTTCCCGATAGGCGTTGCGGTCTACCGAGGGGATTGCCGCGCCATGGGGGATCACCGCGATAGGGCCCGTAAACCCCGCCGCCCGAATCTGGCTCTCCATGAACCGGCTGTGAACAATGACACCGCGCGCCGATTCCAGAATCCGGCGTGTCAGGGGCAAGCCTTCATAATCCGGGCCGACCTCCAGGCGCCGCACCCTCTCCGCAAAAGCGCGTGCTCGCTCGCCCCCGTTGAATTCGCATTCGCGCACGTATCGATCCCAATCGCCACGTTTGATGGTTAGGCATGCAATCAGGTGGTGCAGGCTGGCTTCATGCATCACCACCACACCCGGATGGCGCAGCGCCGTCTCGTAAACAAAGTCGTGGCATGCGTTGTTTCCAACCTGATACAGAATGACGTCAAAACGAGCCGGATCGAATCCTGTGGCCCGGGAAAAGACGTCCACCTGCGCTACCCCCTGTAAGGGACCCAGCAACGCCTCGGAGTAGTCGGCGATGCCGCTCCGCGCGGGCGGCAGCGGCGAAAAGAAGGCGATCCGCGGCGTCGGGCCGATTCGAGGGGAGGCGTTCACTGAACAACAGGTTAGCGCGTCAAGCCCCGGCTCTGCCCTAGCGAAGAGACCGCCCAAACCGCTTAGGCGGCCCTTTCGACCGGGGGACTTGATGGTGCCGCAACCGCGTAGAAGACTTCGAGCGTACGCTCGGCCGCGTTCTGCCAGCTGAAATGCGCGGCCCGCTGCAAGCCGAGTCGTTCCATGCGGGCCCGCAGTTCGGCATCCAGGAGAAGATCGGCCATGGCCCGCACGAGTTCGCGGGGCGCATAAGGATCGAATAAAAGCGCTGCTCCATCCACGACTTCCGGTAGAGCCGACGTGTCGGAACAGACCACGGCACGACCGCACGCCATGGCCTCCAAGGCCGGCAACCCGAAGCCCTCATACAGCGAAGGGAACACGAAAAGATCGCAAGCGTTGTAAAGTTCAGGCAACGCCGCATCCGAGACATACCCCAAGAAACGGATCCGATCGGCCACACCGGACTCGTCGGCTGCAGCATGAACCCGGTGTGAGAACCAGGTTTCTTTGCCAACCAGCACCAGATTGTGCCGGAGTTGCGGATAGGCGCGCACCAACTGTGTGAAGCCTCGAATCAATCCGATATGGTTCTTGCGCGGTTGCAGGTCGCCGACGGAGAGGAGAAACGGAGCGTCCAGGGAAAAACGTGCGCGCACGGCCGCCGAAGCGGCACTGCGCAACATAGGCCGGAACTCGGGGGCCGCGGCATTGGGAACCACCACGACCTTGCTCTCATCCAAGTCGCTATAAACGCGCAGAATGGAGGAGCGTGAGAACTCGCTGACGGTCAGAATCTTGGCGGCGCGGCGGACGGTGCGGCCTACGGTTCGCCGCAACTGGAACGCACGCGGCAGCGTGAAGTACTCCGGGTGCTCGATGAAACTGACATCGTGCACAGTCACAACCACGGGGACCGGACAAGCCAGTGGGGCCGTATACTGAACATGCAACAGGTCGGGGAGGTCCAGCCGCACCCTGGCGGCCAAGTCGAGTCCTAACCTCCTAAAAGCGTTGCCGGCCACCCGACGCGTTCGGATCCGGGAAGACAACTCCGGAACGGCTTGGTCGGTGGACACGTAAGCGATTAACTCGCAGTCCCGTTCTTCTCTCGCAATAGCGTTCAGAAGACTCCGAATGTAAACTTCATTTCCGGTGAGCTGGCGCCCGATCGCATGTGCGTCAACGGCGAAACGCATGAACCCCTTCAGTATACCGGTGTCACATTTCCGTGTCCGAATGGTTGTCATAAGTCCAGACTCTCCCAAGCCTTTTCCCAGGTAAAACGGCTTTCCAACAGACGTCTGCCGCCTTGGCCGAGTTTCTGTTGGAGATCTCGGCTCTCGAGCAGCCGCGAGACCGCCTCTGCGAAGTCGGCCCCCTGATCCGCCAAAAGTACGTGGCAACCGTTTTCGACTGGCAGCCCCTCGACGCCGAGAGGTGTCGAGACCACGGGCAATCCAGCCGCCCAAGCCTCCAAAATCTTCAGGCGCGTGCCGCTCGCGGCGAGAATGGGTACTACAGCGACTTTGGCATGAGCCAGTTCCTGGACCGCATCGCAAACCGGCCCGCGCACCTCGATGCGAGGATCGCGTGAAGTCCAGCGCCGGACGGCCTCGGGGTTCTTGCCGACCAGCCGCCACACCAGAGCCGGCCAGCGTTGGCGCAGGCGCGGCCAGACTTGCCGGCGGAAAAAGCGCACCCCAGAGATGTTGGGGTGGTAGCCCAAGTTCCCGGAGAAGACCACAGCCTCGTCGCGCCTCATAGAGGGTAGGGGTGGCAACGGGATGGCGTTGGGATACACCGTCACCCGGGCGCGGGGCGCGCGTTTCAAGGCGAGTTCGGCGTCGCTCTCAGAGGCGGTCAGAATCTGGGAAAAGCACGGCAGCAAGGCGCTCTCCAACCTGAACGCGGCTCTCGCAAAAACACGATGGGCGAATCGATCGGCGCCCAGCGCGACTTCGGCCGAGCGAGCGTGCAGCACCGATTCAACGTTGTGCAGATCCAGCACGATGCGCTGGCAAACCGGCGCGAGTTGTTTCCCATAAGACGCGCACCAAAGGTGCTCAATCAAGCCGATCGCGTACGATTGGCCTTCCAAGGCCTGGGCCACCTCCCGCTCAAATCCGGAAAAGCGATCCACCAAGGGCGGAATGCGCCGCACGAGTCGCGCGGTGTTGCGGAGCGCGCGCGCGACCCGGCTGCGGCTGTGGACTGGCAAATCGATCACCGTCACACGCCGCACCAAGCCCGGCGGTAGCGGTCGCGCCGGATCGGGTTCGCCGCGCTCACGAAACACGATCAGATCGAGGTCATAGTGCCGGGCAAGGTAATGGAGGAGCGAAGCACTGCGCAAGGTTCCGCCGCCCGCCAAAGGGTAAGGCGCCTCCGGCGCCACGACAACCGCGAGCGGTCGGCGTTGGTGCAGCACCCGGTTCCGAGAGTCAAGTCTCAGCGGGCAAATCGTCGCCGCGCCTCCTCATAGACCGAGTGCGTCAACCGAGCGGTTCTTTCCCAAGAAAAGTCCCTGGCGCGGGCCAGTGACAGGGCGCGTTGTTCCGCCATCCGCTCGGGATGCTCGACCATGTCGCGCATGGCCCACGTCAATTCTTCGCTACCGTCGGCATAGATTGCCGCGTCACCGGCGACCTCGCGGAGAGCCCGCGAAGCAATCACACAGGCACCGCACTGCATGGCCTCCAGCAACGGTAATCCGAAGCCTTCGTAGAGGGACGGATAGACGAAAGCCAGAGCGCCTGAGTAAAGTTCGGCCAGTTGCGCGTCGGGAATTTCACCTGTCTGGCACAAGCCGGCCTCTTCGGGAAATGCCGGCGCGTCAGCGCGACGCCGGCCGGCCAGGATCAGATCCACTTCATGATCACGCCGAACCTCCCGCCAGGCCTCCACCAGGACCGGCAGGTTCTTGCGCGGCTCCAGTGTGCCGACAAAGAGAAAATACGGGCGCCTGGGCGGGGTCTCCACGCGTGCTAGCCACGGCGGCGCCGCTTCCGGCACGGCTACCACCTGCTCCGGCGGGAGCCGGAAACGCTCTAAGGCCTGTTTGCGTACGGTCTCGCTGGGCGTTACGACCATGGTTGCGATTCCCAAGCCGAATAAGATGGGGGTGCGCTGTTTGACTCGGCGGGCGGCGTGGTGCCAGCGCCGGTCCATCCATGGCGACAGATCGTGCAAAGTCAACACGCTGGGCCTTTGCGAAAGGTACGGCACGGCGAAATCCGGCCCGTGCACCACGTCCACGCGCTGCCGGGCTGCTTCGCGTCCCAGTCCCCACAGCCACCAGCGGCGCTCGGCTGCGGTGCGCGGCCCTCCGCCGCGGAGCAGGTTGACGGGAGGGCCCGGCGGCATCTCGAACGGCTGATCGGAAGCCAGGATGAATTCGTCCTCCGAAAAACACCGCGCCAGCGCTAAGCTCAGCTCGCTGGTGTACCGGGCGAGCCCGCCGCTGGAGAGGCTCAAAGAAGCGGCTTCGAGCAGCACCCGCATGCGGACCTGACCCTCATTGGTTCCCATCGTATCATTTGCGGCTTCTCCTTTACCCGGCTAGAATGGCCCCGATGCAACTCTACAATTGGAACACCATCGAGACCGAGGCGATGAACCCACATCTCAGTCGCAAGGTCATCCACGTACAAAACCTCACGCTTGCCCGCATCGAATTGCGCAAAGGAGCCGTGGTCCCCGAGCACAGCCACGTCAACGAGCAGGTCTCGATGATCGAGACGGGCGCGCTGCTGTTCGTGATGAATGGCAGCAAACAGGTTGTCCGTGCCGGGGAGTGCCTGGCTATACCGCCCCGGGAACCGCATCGTGTGGAGGCCTTAGAGGACAGCGTCGCCGTCGACGTATTCTCACCGGCGCGTGAGGACTGGATCCGCGGCGACGACGCTTATTTGCGCCGCTGAGAGCCCGAACCGGCCGGTTCATCTGGAGATCTGAGACCGTGTAGCATAGGACGAGGAGTGGGGGAACCGTATGTCTACGTCACGGGTCAAGATCTGGATACTTGCCCTTGCCTTGGCGCTTGAGGCGGCTGACGGCGCGGCGCGGCGCGATGTCCTGGGGAAGCCGCTGGTCGTGGCGTCCGAAGGCAGTTTCTTCGTCGGCGGAGAGGTAAAGACCTCCAGTACGCTGAACGCCACGCCGTCGCCGGCGGGTACCGCTCCGCTTCCGGGCGATATCACCATCAACCAGATGTACGTGCAGTTTCAGAAACCTGTTGACGGTGACCGGCATGTGCCGGTGGTCATGGTCCATGGATGCTGCCTCAGCAGCAAGACGTGGGAGACGACACCGGATGGAAGGATGGGATGGAATGAATACTTCCTCCGCCGGGGGCGGTCGGTGTATCTCGCGGACCAGTCCTCACGCGCCCGCTCCGGATTTGATGCCACCACGATCAATGCCGTAAAGACCGGGGTCCTTCCGCCCAGCCAGCTACCGAGCGTCTTGATGGCGAGCCATCAAACCTCCTGGACACTGTTTCGCTTCGGGCCCGAGTTCAACCAAGCGTTTCCCGATGAGCAATTCCCCGTCGAAGCGGCCGACGAGTTATACAAGCAGATGATCCCAGATCTCAACGGCACGCTGCCGACGCCAAATCCCACCTGGAAGAATATGGCGGCGCTGGCGGTCCGACTGCGCGGTGCGGTTCTGATGGGCCATTCCGAATCGGGCTTCTACCCGGAGCAGGCGGCGCTGAGGGATCCTACGGGGGTGAAAGGCATCATTTCCATCGAAATGGGCTGCGCCACCGACCTGAAGGGGCAGCAGTTGGCAACGCTGGCGAAGATTCCGATTCTCATCGTTTTCGGCGATCACCTGGGCGATGTTCCGGGACGCTTTCAGACGACCTGGACCACGAATTTCGACAGCTGCCAGAAGTTCGTCGACGAGGTCAACAAGGCCGGTGGCGATTCGGAGATGATGTGGCTACCCAAAATGGGCATCAAGGGCAACAGCCACATGCTCATGCAGGACAAGAACAATCTCGAACTCGCGGACTTGATCATCGCGTGGATCGACCGGCACGTGGAAGCGAACAAGGCGGCTCCGCTGAGCACCCGGGCTTCAAAATAAGATGACGCGCGGCGAGCGTGCTTACTACCAGCAACGCGCACCCGAATACGACGACTTCTATCTCGGCACGGGCCAGTTTGCGGCGCGCGAGCGCCCGGGCTGGCACCAGGAGCTCGAAGCCTTGCAATCGCTGGTCAGCTCGATCCGCGCCGAGGCCGTACTCGATGTGGCCTGCGGCACGGGCTTTTTGACGCGGCATCTGCGCGGTCGAGTGATGGGGGTCGACCAAAGCCGCGCCATGCTCAACATCGCACGGTCTCGGCTAAGGCGGGGTGCGGTGGCCCAGGCCGACGCATTCTGTCTGCCCTTCCGGTCGGGCGCCTTCGATTGTCTAGTAGCCGGCCACTTTTACGGCCATCTCACCGAACCGGAGCGGGCGCGATTTCTGGTTGAGGCCCGCCGCGTGGCGGCGCGCCTCCTCATCATCGATGCCGCTTTGCGCGACGGAGTCGCTCCGGAACAGGTGCAACAACGCGTCTTGAACGACGGCTCGCAGCACGCCGTTTATAAGCGCTACTTCACGGCCGAGCAGTTAGCCCGAGAACTGGGCTCGGGAGCTGTGTTGTATGGCGGCCATTGGTTCGTGGCGGTTATGGCGTAGATCTCAATCGGCAATCAGGCGGATAGATCCCACGCCCCCGTGAACGGTGAGGCGGATCGCCACCTTCGAATCGGGATAGGCGTCGTTGAAGTAGCGATTGCCCCTCTTGCGCAACCCCGACGCTTGAATGGAGCCGATGCCGCCGGTCGCCTCCGCGTCAACGGCGACCCCGGCCGGCAGATGGATTGTCGCTTCGCCAACACCGCCGCTAACGTTGACGTTGTAGCTCTGCTTGGGCCGGCCATCGAGATCGAGATCCAGCCGGCCTACGCCCATCTCCACGTCCACGCTGCGTAAAGTCAGATCGCCCACGTTCAGGTGCGCCTCTCCCGCCCCAAAATGGACCGTCAGATCCAGCGGAACCTCGCGGTTCAGCCGCAGGTCCCATTCGTATTGGTTTTTCCCGAGGTGAGGCTGGTGGCTCTCCGACTGCCGGATGGTCAGGCTGCCGCGGCCGGCCGCACTGGTGTACCGCATTTCGGGCTTCCACGAAGCCAAGTTGTAGGTGAAGTCCGCCGCGGCGAGTTTGTCGGTCCCGCTGTCCACTCGCAAGTTACCGGCACCCATGATGAGGTTCACGCGAACCAGTTCGGAACTGTCCCGTTCAACCGTCTGGAAATCGTGCTGGGTCGGTCCGGGACGTTCGATTACACATCCACCCAGACACGCCGCGAGCAGAGGCACCCACCTCCTGTTCATACCATCTCCTTTTGAGAAGCCATACGTTCGGGTATCACCGATTGTTCCTCAAAACGTCAGGCGAGCGCAGTTGGTTGTAGATTGCCTTCCCATCTACAACCGTAAGCACCGATTTCAAACGCTTGATGCCCTCATCGGGAACCTTCGACGAATCGAAGAAATCGTCGCTCAGCACCACAACATCGCCGAGCTTACCCGGCTCGATCGAACCCAGCTTGTCTTCTTCGTGTAGGAACCAGCCGTTTGCCGC
>JAGWQP010000596.1 GCA_028876805.1 Acidobacteriota bacterium
AGCTACCGAGCTTCGTTGGTCCGTCGGGTTCACATACCTAAGCCCGGACAGCCGGGGAAGACTCGCCCTTTGGTGTAATGTCTCACATTGCTTTCGTCCGACCGTCTCTCGATCTTTCCCAGGAGGTTTCTTAGAATCGTGTGACTGAGTGGCGCGGGTGCTTGGGCAGGGCGCGTGGCGAGGTGGGATAGGATACTCACCCGTATAGGCGGAACGGTATCCTATCCCGTGAAAACGGCCCAAGGAGCGCCCCGGCAAAAGCAGCCGGGCGATCTTCGCGTTTTAGAGCCCAAGGCCTCCGCTCGAGAGCTTCACCAAGAAATGGCATTTATTGTGAATACGGTTCCAACGGCGGGCCAAACGATTGTGATGGAACGAGAGTGGTAAGCGGAGAGAGTAATTGACCCTCCGGCATGGCGCGCCAGGCCGGAGGATCACACAGCCGATTTCTCGGAGCCAGCTCCGTCGCATCGGCCTTGGGCATCCGCTCGGGCGCGACCCCTTACGGACATCGGTGCCAGCAACCACATGACGGAACTAGCGCGGCAAACTGTAGTGGCCATCGGTCTGCACGATGGAGCCTTGTTGACAGGCTGCGGTGATGGCCATCTGGGCGGTGCGCTTGGAGCATCCGGTGAGGGTCATGATTTGCTGGCGAAGTTGCGTATAGCGGGCCCGCGTTCCCAACTCGGTCAAGGCCTGCCGCACATCGGTCGGTTCCACTTTACGCCGGTCGGCCGCTCGCGGTCCCCGGGGGCACTCCGGCACCGCGCCGGCCGGGGAGAACCACAGGGTGGAGGAATCGAGTTGGAGCAGGCGCGGCGGTTGCGGGGCCGCGTAACGAAACTGGAAGCGAAGTTCGATGGTGCTGAACTGGGGCGAAGGTCGCGTGAGCAATAAGTAGCTGTCCCCCACGGCGTGCAGGGCGCTGGAGCCGCGGAAGGCGCTGCCGATCTCGTAGCGGCCGATGCATTTGCGCACGTGATGGACCACGATCAGGGCGGCGCGGGAAGCCTCGCGCAAGCGCAGCAGGCTCTGGCACAGGGCGGCCATGGCACGGGTGTCGTTTTCATCCTGATCGTGGGTGGAATAGAGCGGGTCCAGGATGATGACCTGGGCGGCGGCCGCCCGCGCAGCACAGAGGAAGTGTCGCAGACCCTGCGGCGCGCTGAGCAGTTGGCCTGTGGCGCGCGTATCGAGGAACAGGTTTTGATCCGCGGCCGGACCCAGGGCGCGACGCATGGTGGCCAGGCGGCTGACGAACTGCGGAACCGGCAACTCGAACTGGCAGACGAGCACGCGGCACGCAGCCGGCACTGGGAAGCCCAGCCGGTCGCAGCCGGCCGCTAGCGACAGCGCCAGATTCGCAACCAGTAACGACTTGCCAACTTTAGGTTCCCCGCCGACAAAAAGTATGCCCTGCGGCGGCAACAGGCCTGGTTCCACCAGGCCGGGCGGCGGCGAGGTTGGCTGCTGTTGCAAGAGTTGGGCCAAGCACAGAACCGTGGCCGCCGGGGGTGGGGGCGCAGCGACGTTCATAGCAAGGCCTCGCTGGTGGCGTCGAGCAGGATGGCCTCGTCCACCGTGGAGGCCTTGCGGGTCGCGGCTAGTCGGAGAGCGGTCAGCACCAGTTTGTTAACTTTGCGCAAGATGCCTTTGGTGGCTTGGTAGAGGGCCTGCCGGGCCGTCTCGTCCAACAACGGCTGCGAGACGCCGGCGGCTTTCAGCTGATGGGCCAGATAAGCATCCAGTTCCTCGCGCGTGAGTCCGTCCAGGTGATACTGCACGGCGATGCGCTGGCGCAAGGGTTCGTGCATTTGCAGCGAGAGGGTGCGGCGCAGCAGGGGTTGACCGACCAGCAACAGAGTTAAGTAGTGGGAGGAATCCATGTCGAAGTTGAGCAGCAGAGGGAT
>JAGWQP010000597.1 GCA_028876805.1 Acidobacteriota bacterium
AGTCGCACCAGCAAGATCGACATACTCCCTGCCGTCTTTCCATGCAACTCTCGCCAACCCGTGCCAGAAGTCGTACGCAGCGATGAACTGCGGTTTAATTACCCATGAACCTTCGTGATCAACACAGCTCCATTTGCTATCGATGCATACGGCTGCCAAACCTTCGCGAAATTCCCCGGATTGCTCGAACACAGGTTCGCTGATGATCGGAACGATGTGCCACGCAAATATCGTTAGCTCCCCGTCCGTTCGCGTGCGGCGGCCGGGGAGTGGCCGCGGTCGCAGAGACCTCCCAGTGGCAATCGTCTCCGAGCCTCGCACAGGGCTTGGCGTCGGTGTGGCGTTCGATCGTCACTTTTTCTGGAGGTTCTTCAATTCTTGCGCGAGCTTGATTAGAATCTCCTGGCTCTGTTCGATGGGCCTGGCAACCCTTCGCGAAAAACGTGCTAGTCGTTACTTCCAGCAATTGGATCCCCAGCCTTCGGAGGTGACAGTTATGTCGATGTGGTCGTTGAGCGGGTCAAAGTGGACGTTGTGACGGATGGCTTTTAGCAGTCGGTCCTTCAGCTGTTTCCCGCGACGCCCATGAGGCCGGCACCTCACTTTTGCAGGAAAAAATGGCCGATGAACATGGCGTCGATGCCAGAAGAGTAGAAGCTGCGCACGGCATCGCGGGGTGTGCAGACCAGTGGTTCTCCAAATAGGTTGAACGACGTGTTGTAAAGCACCGGCAGTCCGGTGGCCTTGCCGGCCGCATGGAGGAGGCGCCAGTAGAGCGGGTTTTCGTCGCGGTCCACAGTGTGGACGCGGACCAGGTCACCGGTGAGGATAGCGGCCGCGAATTTTTCCTGGTGTTCTGGTTTCACCCGCCCCACCGTGGACAGAAAGCGCGTATTGTCGCCGGCTTCAAAGTACTGGCTGCTCAGCTCCGCAGGGATCGAGGCGGCGAACTTGCGGAACGGCTCCCGATGCTTGATGAAAAGGTTGAGGTTTTCAGTCGAGTACGGGTCGAGCGGCGAGGCCAGAATGCTGCGATTGCCCAGCGCGCGCGGTCCGAACTCCATGCGGCCCTGCATCCAGGCGACAATCTTGTTGTCGCTCAACTGCGCCACGGCCCGATCGATCACTTCTTCGGCGGTGAGCAAGTAGTGGAAACGAAGCTTGCAGTTCTCCACCACCTGCTTGGTCTCCGCGGCGGTATAGGATGGCCCGAGACAGAGAGTTTCCAAGGTCACCCGGGTTAGCTGGCGGCACACGGAATGCCAGGTTTCAAGCACCGCGCCCAACGCCGTCCCGGCATTTCCCGCAGCCGGCTGTACGAACACTTTTTCGTATCCCGAACCACGCTCCAGAGCCGAAACCAGCAGAGCATTGAGCCCCAATCCTCCGGCCAGGCACAGGTTGCGGCCTTGGCCGGCCATGTGCAGAGCGGCAGCCTCGACCGCCTTCTGAATCCCAGCGGCCAGGTGCGGACGCAGGGCCTCCGGGATCCGCGCGCCATCATCCAGGGCGAGACGCTCGTAGAACCGTGGCCCGAAACCGCCATGCTTCAATCGCTCTGTGTTGAAAAAGGAACGGTCTAGTCGTGGGCCGCCGTCTGAGAGGGACAGAATGGCCAGGAACAGGTCGCGATAACGCTCGTCGCCGGAGACCGACAACCACTGAACTTTATGCTCATCCAGATTCGGCTGGAACCCGAGCAGTTCCGTGACGCGCCCATAAAGATCGCCCAGGGAATCCGGATAGTACTGCTCCTGCTCGAGCCACATCTCGGTACCGCGTGCCTGCCACCGCGAGCCGCAATGAAAATCGCCGGCCCGGTCGAAGGTCAGCACCGTAGCGTCGTCGAATCCGGACGGATAGTAGGCGGAAGCCGCGTGGGCCCGGTGGTGATCTAGCACCACAATCCGGCTGCCCGGAAATCGTGCGCGCAGACGGAGATGGAAGCCCGCTTCCGGTAAAGGCCGCACCACGGCAACGGCATCCACCTGATCCGGCCGGGCCGACGCTATCTCCAGGCAGGTCTGAATGGCGCGTTCGGGCAGATCGCCGTGGTTGGCACGGTGGGGAAGGCGCGCGAGTTTCGACTCCTCCACCGCCGCCACCAGCGCGCCATCCTTTAAAACCGCAGCTGCGGCATCGCCGAGAATTCCCCCGATCCCCAGAATCAGCATCAGAGACGCTTCTCAATCTTGGCCCACGTATCCCGTAATCGAGCGGTCTGGTTGAACACCAGCTTCCCGGAGCCCGAATCCGGATCGACGCAAAAATAGCCGAGGCGCTCGAACTGGAACCTTGTCAGCGGAGCCGCGCCCGCCAGGGACGGTTCGACCTTGCAGTTCGTCAGCACTTCGAGCGAATTCGGATTCAGGTTGGCTGTGAAGTCGTTGCCCTGCGGTTCGTCGTTCGGATTCTCCTTGGAGAACAGGTTTTCGTAGAGGCGGGCTTCGGCCTCGATGGCGTGCGCCGCCGAGACCCAGTGGATGGTCGATTTCACCTTGCGTCCATCCGGCGCGTTGCCGCCGCGCGTGGCGGAGTCGTAGGTGCAGTGCACCTCCACCACCTCGCCCTTTTCGTTCTTTACTACACTTGTACACTTGATGAAGTAGGCATATCGCAGCCGCACCTCGCGGCCGGGCGATAGCCGGTAATATTGTTTGGGCGGTTCTTCGCGAAAATCCTCCTGTTCGATGTACAGCACGCGGGAGAACGGCACCTTGCGCGTGCCCATGGAGGAATCTTCCGGGTTGTTGACGGCCTCCATTTCTTCCACCTCCCCGTTGGGGTAGTTGTCGATCACCACCCGCAGCGGCCGTAACACCGCCATCACGCGTTGCCCCCTACGGTTGAGGTCTTCGCGCACAAAGTGTTCGAGCATCGCCAGCTCGAGCGTACCGTTCGTCTTCGAGACCCCGATGTTTGCGCAGAAATTGCGAATGGCTTCCGGGGTGTAGCCGCGGCGCCGGATACCGGAAAGCGTCGGCATGCGTGGATCGTCCCATCCGCGCACGTGCCCGTCCTGAACCAGCTTCAGCAACTTGCGCTTGCTCAGCAGAGTGTAGCTCAGGTTAAGGCGGTCAAATTCGATCTGCTGGGGATGGTAAATGCCGAGATTCTCGCAATACCAGTCGTAGAGCGGCCGATGGTCTTCGAACTCGAGCGTGCAGATCGAGTGCGTGATGCGCTCAATCGAATCTGACTGGCCATGCGTGAAATCGTACATGGGGTAGATGCACCATTTATCGCCGGTGCGGTGATGCGAGGCGTGCAGAATGCGGTACATCACCGGGTCGCGGAGATTCAGATTCCTGGCGGCCATGTCGATCTTGGTTCGCAGGGTTCGTGAGCCATCCGGAAACTCGCCCGCCCGCATGCGCTCGAACAGGTTCAGGTTCTGTTCGACCGAGCGGTTGCGGTACGGGCTTTCTATGCCCGGCTCGGTCAGCGTGCCGCGATACCGCCGCACCTCTTCGGCGGAGAGATCGCAGACGTACGCCTTGCCAGCCTTGATGAGCCGGATCGCCCACTCGTACAGCTGATCGAAGTAGTCGGAGGCGTAGTAGAGGCGGCCCTCCCAGTCGAAACCGAGCCAGTGGACGGTGTCGATGATGGAGTCGACATATTCCTGTTCTTCTTTCTCCGGATTCGTATCGTCAAAGCGAAGGTTGCATTGGCCGCCGAATTCCGCCGCCAGGCCGAAGTTCAGGCAGATGGATTTGGCGTGGCCGATGTGCAGATACCCGTTCGGCTCCGGCGGAAAGCGTGTGTGGACGCGGCCGCCGAACTTGCCGGTCTTCAAGTCCTCCTTGATGATGTCGCGGATAAAGTTCGACGGCCCGGTCAGCGGGTTGGCTGATTCTGACATAGTCCTTTCTTACAGTTTCTGGATCGCCTTTTCGATTCGGTGGAGGCAGCGTTCCTTGCCGAGTGCCTCCAGCGTACCAAATAGCGGGGGAGCGTTCTTGCGCCCGCACACGGCGACGCGAATGGGTTGAAACATCTGGCCGGCTTTGATCTTTAGCTCCTCGGAGGCGCGCCTCAGCGCCGCTTCGAGCGTATCGTGGGTGAACTCGGTGGCGGCCAGAGACTGGCGTGCCTTCTCGAGCGCAGCCCGCGCCATGGCGGCGTCGCCCTTCTGTGGGATCAGTTCGGCGGGATCGTACGGCGCGAGCTCCTCGACAAAAAAGAAATCGGCGACCGTCGCCACATCGCGCAGCAGCTTCATGCGCTCCTGGATCAGAGGCGTGATCTGAACCATCCTCGCCCGGTCCGCGTGGAATCCCGCGGCTGCGACAAACGGTAGCAGCAGTTCTGCTAGTTGCTCGACCGGCATGGTGCGAATGGTCTCCGCATTCAGCCACACCGCCTTTGGATCGAAGGGATCATCCTCCTTAAAGTTCACTATCGTGTTGCTGCGATTAATCCCTTCAAGAGAAAAGGCTTCCACCAGCTCCTGCCGGGTCATTTGTTCCCGATCGTTCTTGGGCGACCAGCCCAACAGGCACAGGAAGTTGACGAAGGCCTGCGGCAGAAACCCGGCGTCGCGGTACGTGGTGACGCTCACTACCGGCCCGTGGCGCCGCTTGGAAAGCTTCGTTCCATCCGGCGCCACCAAAAGCGGCAAGTGCGCGAATTGCGGCATGGCGACGCCAGTCGCCTCGAAGATCAGGCAATGCTTGAACGTATTGGTGAGGTGGTCTTGCCCGCGGACGATGTGGCTGATGCGCAGGTCGGCGTCGTCGGCGCAGGACGCGAGGTGATAAGTCGGCATCCCATCGCTGCGCAGCAGCGCGAAGTCTTCGATGTCAGCGGTCGACTTGGCCTGCGCGCCATAGACGGCGTCGGTGAAACAGATCTGCCGCGCCGGCTCGCGCGGCACCCGGTAGCGCAGCGCGAACCGATCGCCGGAGGCCGCACGCCGGTCGCTCTCCTCCCGCACCATCTCACGCATCCCTGGGTTGAACAGCCAGGTATCTCCCGCGCGGCGCTCTCCTTGGTCGGCCTGGGCCGGCGTGAAGTCGCGGTACGCGAGCCCTTTCACGAAAATCGCCTGGGCGATTTGCCGGTGCAGCGCTAGCCGGTCCGACTGCCGGTATTGTTCATCCCAGCCGAGATCCAGCCATCGTAGCCCTTCAAAGATCGAGTTCAGGGAGGCTTCGGTATTGCGCTCGAGGTCGGTATCGTCGATACGCAGGATCATGCTGCCACCGGTGTGGCGGGCATACAGCCAGTTGAAGATAAACGTGCGCGCGCTTCCGATGTGCAAAAAGCCCGTCGGCGAGGGCGCAAACCGGACTCGGTTCATGAAAATGCCAGTATAGCAGCGAGGCGAGTAAGGCCTGCGCACACTCATCCTGGATCATACAGGAAGGGTGAGCGGGTCAGATAAACCCATCCCCGTAAGAACCTGGACCACGTTCTCGACCAAGTGACGGACGAGCAGCAGTTGGTGATCCCGCGCCGCCAGGGTGAGTGAGATGCACGCTTCCTGCCGCGACAGACGTGGCTGTTCTGATCGAGACCACAGATCTGCTGCCGTCACCGCGCCATGGCAGGCGTCTACTGATGGCGGGGGGGGCGAGCTCAGCGCGGCTGTGGCGAAGGGTTGTGGCGACGTCTTCCGGTAACTTGCGCAGATGTTCGAGTGCTACCAGCCACGCCAGCGTCTTAACGCCAGCGAAAGGAGCGGCGAGAGGTTATCCCTAGGCCTAGGACGCCGAGGTCGAGCGGTGCCAAACACTCCGGGCATCGGAGGTTTTGAGCGGCAAAGGCAGACCGATTCCGGCGGGAGGCTGGGTATAGGGCATACGC
>JAGWQP010000598.1 GCA_028876805.1 Acidobacteriota bacterium
CACTTCGTAGCCCTGGCTCCGCAGCGACATGGTCGCTAATTTGCGGACCATATCTTCGTCCTCGACCACCAGGATGGTCGCCGAAGACCCGCGAGTTGGCGCGGAGCCCATCGGAGTCACTGCCGCAGCTTGCCCGGCGGCCGGCAGAAAAACCCGGAAGGTCGAGCCAACGCCGCGGGAACTCTGGAGATCCATGAAGCCCTTGCTGCTGCGCACGATGCCGTGGACCACGGCCAAGCCAAGGCCGCGGCCTGTGAACTTCGTCGAGAAGAAGGGGTCGAAAGCTTTCGCGAGAGTCGCTTCATCCATGCCGCCGCCGTTATCTTTCACTGCCAGGCACACAAACCGGCCGGGCTGGACATCGAACGCCGGTGCATGCTGGCGAGCCATTTCCGGCGTCACATCGCAACTGCTGGTTGAGATTTCGATCCGGCCATCGGTCTGGGGCGGTATCGCTTCGCCCGCGTTGATGACCAGATTCATGAGAACCTGCTCGATCTGACTGGGAGCGGTTTCGATGAGCTGCCCCTCCCGTGACAGATTGAACACGAGGCTCACTCTCTTGGGAACGGAAGCCGAGAGAAGGTGTGTGGAGCGGGACACCAGGTCGGCGAGATCGAACGTCTTGGCGGCGACTTGGCTCTTACCGGCATACGCCAGCAACTGCTTCGTCAGGTGTGCGGCCCGCTCCGACGCGGTAAGGATGTCTTTATAGTGTTCGGAAGAAGGGCAATCCTGGAGTGCGGCACTGGCGTTTCCCATGATGATCGTCAGGAGGTTGTTGAAATCGTGGGCCACCCCACCGGCGAGCAGGCTGATGCTCTCCCATTTCTGCATTTGCCGCAGACGTTCTTCGTACCGGATGCGCTCGGTGACATCGAGGAACACACCGACGGAGCCCCGCGGGCGGCCGCTGGCGTCCAGGAGCGGAACGGCATTGCCAATCACGCTGCGTCGGCTTCCGTCCTGAAATAAGAACTCCAGCTCGTAGTCGTGAACGGCTTGCCCGGTCGCGGCAGCCTTCTGCATCGGCAGTTCGTCCGCCGGGATCTCCTTTCCGTTCTTCATCGTCCGGTATGTCGCCGGTTTTTCGTCGTCAGACACCGACTTCGAAACATTGCTTCCCGGCGGCAGCCGAAGCAGCTCATATGTTGTAGGATTGCCGATCATCTTCCGGCACTGCGGATCGCGCGCTATAAACATGGCGCCCGGCATGACGTCCATCATCGCCTGTAGCTCCGTGGCGCGGGCAGATTCCTCGTCATGACTCTTGCGGAGGGCTTCCTCCGTCTTGCGCTCGGCGCTGATATCGGTGTTGGTGCCGAACCAGCGGACCACCTTGGCGTTCCGACAGCGCATCGGCATTACCCGCGTCAGGAAGGGGCGAAAAACATCATCGGCACCCCGTAGCGGAAACACCATGTCGAATGGCGCTCCGGCTGCAATCGAAGCCGTCCAGCGTTCCAAGACCTTCGGCAACACCTCGGGATCGTGAACGGACTGCCAGCCCCACCCCTCCATCTGTTCGGGTGTGGTCCCAGTGTACTCGTACCAACGCTGGTTGTACCAGAAGATCCACCCGTCCGCGTTCGCCATCCAGCACAACTGAGGGATCGTGTCGGCCAGGGTTCGGAATTGCTCTTCGCTTGCCCGCACACTCTCTTCCGCTTTTCGCAAGCCTCCGACCAGCAGGCTGATCAGCGTGCCAATGGACGTGGCCAGCGCGAGTGCCCACATCGCCAACCCTTTGTAAACAGCGAGAGAGTGGAACGGCGCAAGGAAAAACCAGTCATAGCTAAGAATGCCGAGCGCGGTCGTCACCAAACCAGGCCCGCGCCCGCCGAACCAGGCAGCGACAATCACCGCGAGGGCCAAAGGCGAGTACGGCGCGTAGACGTCCACAACCGGATCCAAAACAAACCGCAGGCCCGTAGCAGCTAGCACGGCGAGGACGGCAACGCTATATCGCAGGATGACACTGGGGTTCAATACCCTCTCGCGTGCCTGCCGCTGGAATTCGTCAATACGAGTGCTCATTCTCGAAACCTCCCGCCTATTGCGAAGATGCTTCGTGCCGATAATGGGGCGTCAGTCGGGGTGGCCGCTAGCTGTGCCATCGGGTTTTGAGCCACCGTAGCAGGCGGAAGCCGCAAGTGGTCTTGAAGTATGAATAAACCGGCCCAAATCTGCTTGCACCTGTTTTCAGCGCAAG
>JAGWQP010000599.1 GCA_028876805.1 Acidobacteriota bacterium
CCCGCTTCATAAAAGTTACCGTGCGAGGGGCGCACCGGCAAGACGAGGCCGGCGTCGTTCAACGCCAGCAGGGATGTGGAACTCGCCAGCAGCAGATTTTCGATGGCCGGAGTCTGAAACGCGCGGTCGTAGGAGGCGTGCAGCACCAGGCCGGCTCCCGGCACCTGCCAGGCGACCGCCAGCCGTGGGCTGGCTGCTTGCTCGTCCACCATCAATCGGTAGTGGTCCCAGCGCAGGCCGGCATTGATCGTGAGCGAACGGTAGCGGAGCTGGTCTTGCACATAAGCGCCCTGTTCCCGGTCCTGCCGCCGATTGGCGAACTGGAACGAGGGCGGTGTGTCGGGATCGAAAATCGGCACGCCCAGCAACTGGTACGCCACCACGCGGTAAGCGAATTGTTCCTCGATCGAGCGCCAGATGCCATCGACACCGAATTTCAGGTTGTGTAACCCGTGGTTCACCGACAGCGCGGCCGAGACGTAGCCTTCCCGGAAACGGCGGTTCTGGAACGGCACGATGGGCGTCGATTGCGGGTTCGACCACAGCCCGGCGGTAGCATCGCGCGCCGAGCCTCGCACGTCCAGCAGCATGCGCGGCGAGAAGAGGTGGGTAAAGGAAGCCTGGCCGCTGGTCTCCTCGGCGGTCCGGTCCTGTCTCTGCCCGGCGTCCTGCTGCAGGCTCTCGTTGGGGACCAGGAAGCCCACTCGGTTGCGGCGCAGCTCGAAGCGCGAGCGGTCCGAGCGATTCCAGTTCCGCTCCCAGCTTCCACGCGCTCCGGCGCCGGAGCCGTGGTTGGTGTAATTCGCCATCACCGGCGGATCCAGATAGCGGCCGGTGGTCATGCCATCGGCGGTGACGCCAACCGTGTCTTTGGCAAAACCATACTGCGCGTCGAACGAGCCGCTGGCCGTGCCAAAGCTGCCGCCGCCCGCCGTCGCCTTGCCGTGGAACCCGGGGCGCGAATCGCGCGTGGTCGCGACCTCGATGACACCACCCAGCTGCCGCCCGTACTCGGCGGGATAGCCGCCGGTTCGGATCACCATCGATTGGAACTCCTCGATATCGAGGGTCGGAGCGAAATTCGGCGAGCGATTGTCGAGCAACGGCAGGCCGTCGAAGACGTATTGCACGCCGTACTCGGAGCCGCGCGGGTGAAGCACGCCATTGGCCTCGAGCAGCCAACCAGGCTGCGCGTTGACCAAGTCAATGATGGCCCGGGAGGGAATCGAGGAAGCCCGGTCGCGCAACGTTTCCGGACCGACTTGCTGGCTCGAGCCGGTGCGGTCGGGGTTGAGCAAAGTCTGGGTGTCCTCGACATCGACGGTGGTAGAGACTGGGGCCACTCCCAGCGTAGCCCGGTAGACCAGTGGCACCTCCGAGCGGATTTCGACGAGGGCGGTGACCGATTGAAACCCTTCGCGGTCTACGCGCAACCGATAAACCCCGAAAGGCAGCGCCCGGATCGTCTCCAAACCCTGTGGACCGGTGGTGAACTGCTTGTGAACCTGGGTTGCCTGGCCGATCAACTCGCCGGAGGCCGGGAGCGCGGCGCCGGTCGAGTCGACCACCTGCAAGCGCAGTTCTCCGGACTGTTGCTGCGCCACGAGCGGCCAGGCGGCCAACAGCAGACCGGGCAATGGGGAGAGGCGCCGGACCATCCTGTTATCGATTGTACTGTGATCCCCGGGCCTCAATGTGACCAAGAGCGCGGATGGGATTGGTCGCCCGGCGAGCCAGTCGGCGGCAAGGCCCGGCCGCCTTGCTATAGTTACCTCTGGTGTTCTGGTTCTGGTTCTTCGTGGCCCCGGCGATCGCTCTGGCCTTTCGATCCGTGTTGGGAGAGCGAGCGCGCGCCGCCTATATCGAGCGACGCCTTTTCGAACAGCAAGTGTACCTGCCGCCGGCTACGGTGATCGTGCCCGTGAAGGGTGAAGATGAAGGGCTCTGTGAGAACCTGGCCGCTCTGGCTTCGCTCGACTATCCCGATTACGAACTGATCGTGGTGGCGCACTCCGCCGCCGATATTCCACCGGGCGTGCTGCCGCCGCGGGCGAAGGTCGTGCTGGCCCATGTGGAGGAATCGGGCGCCTCAGAGAAAGTGCTGAACCTGGCAGCAGCCGTGCGTGCCGCGCGCAAGCACAGCCAGATTCTCGCGTTTGCCGATTCCGATGGCCGCGTGACGGCGCGCTGGCTCGGCGCCCTGGCGGCTCCCCTGGCGGAACCGGGCGTCGGCGCCTCCACCGGCTACCGCTGGTTCACGCCCGAGCGCAGCGCGTTCTGGTCGCTGGTACGGAGCGTCTGGGACTCTGTTCCCGCTGGGATGCTCGGTCCAGAAAAGAACCGGTTCGCGTGGGGCGGAGCCATGGCCATGAGAAGGGAAACTTTTTTTGAGATCGGCGTCCTCGAGCATTGGAAGGGTGCGATTAGCGACGACTACGCGCTCAGCGCCGTGGTGCGCGCAGCCGGGCTCACGATCGCCTACGCTCCCGGCGCCTTGGTCCGCTGCCTGGAAGGCACCACGGCACGGCGGTTTTTCCGCTGGATGCGCCGCCAAATGATGCTCACCCGCGTCTACAATCCCGAACAGTGGTGGCCGGGTCTTCTCGCCCATCTGTTCTATTGCGGCGGCATGGTGGCCTCGGGAATCGCCGTTGTCACGGGCCATCACCTGGCCGTTTGGACTTTGGTAGCGCAACTGGGCCCAGGCATGGTGAAAGGCTGGCGCCGCGCCCACCTGGCGCGTCTCGCCTTGCCGGAATCGGCGGAGTGGTTTCGGCAGTGGGGTTGGGTGCATGCGGCCGCCGTGCCGGCAGCTACCTGGATCTGGCTGGTGGCCTTAGTTTGGTCGGCGTTCGGCCACACCATCGAATGGCGGGGACATCGTTACGAACTGAAGACGCCGGAGGGGATTTAGCGAGTATAATCTCAACATAAGGGAGGATTTCCCGTGGCCAAGGGTAGAAGCCCCAGAAAAGAAACGAAAAAACCCAAGAAGAGCAAATAGGGGATGGACGAGCCGAGCCACTTTGTGTTCGGCTCCAACGGCGGGGAGGGGCGCCGGGATGCTGCTCGAGCAACCGGGTCAATCCATGTCGGTTGGCCCTGTCTTTGGGGGAGGAATCGCCATGCGTACAGAGTGGGTAGCCAAACGTCAGAACGATAGGGTTCGCACGCAAATGCACTATGCCCGGCAGGGCATAGTTACCGAAGAGATCGACTACGTCGCGAAACGCGAGAACCTTCCGCCGGAGACCGTCCGCTCCGAAGTCGCCCGCGGCCGGATGATCATCCCGGCCAACTGGAACCACAGGAACCTGGAGCCGATGGGGATCGGTGTCGCCTCCAAGTGCAAGATCAACTCCAATATCGGCAACTCGGCGGTCTCTTCAAATATTGAAGAGGAGCTAGAAAAGCTGCGCTATTCGGTGAAGTACGGCGCCGACACCGTGATGGACCTGTCTACCGGTGGCGACATCCCCGCGATCCGCAAGGCCATCCTCGCGCATTCCCCGGTGCCCATCGGGACGGTTCCGATCTACGAAGCGCTCTCGCGCGTCCGGCGCGTCCAGGACCTGACGGCACAGGTGATGCTGGAGGTCATCGAAGAACAAGCCGAGCAAGGCGTCGACTACATGACGATTCACGCCGGCGTGCTGGTGCAGTACATTCCGCTCACGACCAAGCGTGTGACTGGCATCGTCAGCCGCGGCGGCTCCATCCTGGCCGAGTGGATGGTGAAGAACCACAAGCAGAACATGCTCTACGAGTGCTTCGAGGAGATCTGCAAGATCTTCCAGAAGTACGACGTGAGCTTTTCGCTGGGCGACGGGCTGCGTCCCGGCAGCGTGGCGGATGCGAGCGACGAAGCGCAGTTCGCCGAACTGAAGACGCTGGGTGAATTGACGAAGAAGGCGTGGGAGCACGACGTGCAGGTGATGATCGAAGGCCCGGGCCACGTGCCGATGGATCAGATCGAGATGCAGGTGAAAAAAGAAATGGAGCTGTGCTACGAAGCGCCGTTCTACACGCTGGGGCCGCTGGTGATCGACATTGCGCCGGGGTACGACCA
>JAGWQP010000600.1 GCA_028876805.1 Acidobacteriota bacterium
AGAGGCGGACGTTGGACCGAGGCAGTTCATATGACGCAGCCGGCTAGCAGTTTTACGGTCGTCAATGGCCGAGTAGTCTTCGATAACGGCATCACTAAGCGATGGCGGTGTCCGGTATGCGCATGGTGGCGCGAGTGGCAAGTAAAGTCTTGTTCGGCATGCGGAACTCATCGGGACGCCCGCGCGGCCAGGCCCCGCCCCGCCAAAGAGAACGCCGCCCAGTTCCTGAAATAGCCGACGCTCAAATTTTACAAGCGTTCGTAACCGATTTTCACACGACGGCAAACCGCGTGCGTGTAAACTAGGGATATTTCCAAAAATTTAGGAGGGGATAGGGCATGAATCCGTGGCGACAGGTCTACAAGCATCGTTGTGTTCACGTATGTGGCGTGTTGCTGTGGTGCGGCGCGATCGCCATGGCGCAGGTCGACACCGGCATGATCGCGGGGACGGTGCGCGATAACAGCGGCGCGGTGATTGCCGACGCAGTCGTCACCGTCACGAATCTTTCGACCAACGCGAAGGAAACGACGCGTACAGGCAGCAACGGCGCGTATCTGGCTCCGCTGCTGAAGGTCGGCACCTACTCGCTGACTGTAGAGAAAATCGGATTTCAGAAGTACGTGCAAACGGGCATCCTGGTGGACGTACAGGCGCGGCTGGAGGTGGATGTCACCCTGCAAGTGGGTGTCGTGACCGAGGCAGTGAACGTCACCAGCGCGGCGCCCTTGCTCGACACGCAATCGGCGAATGTCGGCCAGGTGGTGGGCCAACGCCAGGTCTCGGAGCTGCCGCTCAACGGGCGACGCTATGACGACCTGGTTTTCCTGACCACCGGCGTCAACTCCGTCACCCCGATCCAGGCGGCGCGCGGCGAGGGCGTGTTCAGCGTGGATGGGAACACCAGTTTACAGAACAATTTCGTTCTCGACGGAGTCGACAACAACTCTTACGATGAAAACCTGCAGAGCCAGAGCGCGCAGGTCGCGCAGCCTCCAGTGGATGCGGTATCCGAGTTCAAGATCCAGACCCATACGTACGATGTATCGTTTGGCAGAAACGCCGGCTCGGTGGTGAACGCCACGATCCGGTCCGGCACCAATGAGATTCACGGGGATGTCTACGAGTTTCTCCGCAACCGCGATCTGGATGCCAACGATTTCTTCCTGAACACCGCGGGCAAGGACAAGCCGCAGTACCAGCGGAATCAATTCGGAGGGGTAGTGGGTGGCCCCATCAAAAAGAACCACACGTTCTTTTTCGTGGGTGAAGAGCACACGAAAATTGCGAAAGGAACTTCGTTGCTGGCTTCGGTACCCACGCCTTTGATGCGCCAGTACAATTTCTCGGAACTGGCGAGCTCGCCGCACGATCCGACGCTGGCGGCTCTTTCGCAATTTGCGGGCTGCGTGGTCAACGCCACCGTAAGCCCGGTGTGCCTGGACCCGGTGGGCGCCAAGATCATGGCTCTATACCCGCTGCCCAACACCAACCGGGGCCTGGAAGGCGTGGCGCGCCGGTTCACCGGAAACAACTACATCGCGAGTCCCACATTCACGAGCGATCTAGATTCGGCGGTGGTGCGGATCGACAGCCAGTATCACGACTCCAACAAATTCTTCGGCCACCTCGCCATCACTGACCTGCGGCGCTTCCAGCCGGGAATCTTCAACGATCTGCAGCCGGCCTTTTTGGACGGCTCCTCGAACACGACGTTCGGCCGCAACCTGGATCGCGGAGCCAGCGTTGCGCTGGGCTGGACGAGGACATTCAGCCCCACGATCATCAACGAGGCGCGCGCCGGGTTCAACCGGGTGGCTTCGCATTCGCAGCAATCTCCATTCGGCACTCCTTCAGTGGACGCGCAATTCGGCATCAAGGGCGTCCCCAACTATCCGTCGAGCATCGTCGGCGGCGGCCTTTCCACGTTCCAGCTGACGGGCTTCGCCAACCTCGGCAGCCCTGGCTTCCTGCCGCAAAACCAGTTTTCGCAGGTCTACCAGTACGAGGACACGCTGAGCATTCTTCGCGGAAATCATTCGCTGAAGATGGGCGGCGGCTGGCGGCGCGACACCAACACTCCCTACGACGTTTGCTGCAACCGCGGATTCTTCGCGTTCAGCGGCCAGTATTCCGGATCGGCTCTGACCGATCTGCTGCTCGGCACTCCGCAGGCCGAAGGGCTGGCTTCGCTCACGATCCCGCACGTGTACAACGACACCATCAGCTGGTTTGTGCAGGACACGGATCGCGTCTCGCAGCGGCTGACCATCAACTACGGGGTCCGCTACGAGTACACGACGCCGCGCATCGAGCGGCAGAATCACGTCACCAACTTCGACCCCAACGCGCGCGGCGGACTCGGCGGGCTGGTGACGGCTCCGCCCAACGCCACCGACACGTCGGCGCGCTCGCTGGTGAACGCCTGGCACAAAGGCTTCGGCCCGCGCATCGGCGTGGCGTACAAGATCACCGACCGGCTGGTGTTTCGCGGCGGCGGCGGGTTGTTCTACCAGGGATTTGATCGGCAGGGCAGCGAAAGCCTGCTGGAGCTGAACCCGCCCTTCCTTATCGACACTCGATCCTTCCTTCCGGCGAACGTGCCGCCCGCGTTTCTGTTGAAGGACGGTTTCCCTGCCGACACTCTGACTCCTTACGCGCTGGATAATTTCGCGCGCATCGATCAACTGGGAATGGTCCGGGCGGTGAACAAAAACCTGAGGCCGGCGTACGTGGAAAACTATAGCGCAGGTTTCGAGTACTCCTTCACGTCCGACCTGATTCTGGATGCGAGCTGGGTGGGAAACTTCGCGCACCATGAGTGGGCGCTCGGCAACGTAAACCAGGGCATCCTCAGCACGCCGGGCGTGGCGCCCAAGTTTCCCTTTCCCGATTTCCGCCAGATCGAATTCAAGGACAGCATCGGCAACCTCAACTACAACAGCCTGCAGACGAAGGCGGAAAAACGCTTCTCGCGCGGCTTGACGTTCCTGGTGAGCTACACGTTCAGCAAAGCCCTGGCCGATTTCATTCCCAACCTGGATGTCGGGGCGGCGGGCGGCGGCAACGGGCGAACGTTCTATCAGGATTATCACAATCGCCAGTTAGACAAGGCGCTCGCGCTCAACGACACGCCGCACCGGCTGGTCACCAGTTTTGCCTACGAGCTTCCGGCCGGCAAGGGACACAAATTCATGAACACCGGGATCGGAGCTCAAATTCTCGGCAACTGGCAGTGGAAC
>JAGWQP010000601.1 GCA_028876805.1 Acidobacteriota bacterium
CATAATGACGGTGAACCCCCGCCGCGTTCCCAGACAATCCACCAACTTGCCGCCGCCGGCATACATCAGCGCGTAGGAGATGAGGAACGCAGATTGGAGTGCGGAAAATTGTGAGTTGGTCAGCGGAATGTCACGGGCGATGGACTGAACGGCGACCGGCAATGTCTGCCGGTCCAGATAGCTGATGGCGATGGCAAGGCTAACTAGGATCGCCATTCGCCAACGCACAAATTTTCCTCCTTCCTTCTCCCCACGGCGGCAAAATCGAATTTCGGAATTATACCGCCGCAGTAAGCGTTTACTCAATTTCGCCGTTTGGTTACCTCAGGTCGCCGTAAAGCCTCGCCCTTAAGAACCTGTGAAAAATTTGATTTGGAACAGTGATCGCGTTGTCGTGAGCGAGATGGGATGTCACGCCACGGACGAGCTGTGATATCGCTTTATGTCCTCACCTCGGGGGGAGCTCGATTTCGAGCCAAGTTGTGCGATTTCAGGGGTTCTGCTTCCCTCTAAGTAGTGCTAGCCTTCGGCCGCTGCGATCGGCGCGATGACCTGCAGTCGCCAACGCAAGCGCCACCACTGTTGAAGGTTGTACGTGAGACAGGCCCAGAGCGCTTCACAGCTCACTTTGACTAAGCCGCGTACATGAAACCGACGCAGCCCCAGCTTTTCCTTGAGCCATAAGTGCGGAAACTCCGCGATGCGCTTCCGTTGTTGGTAGATGGCTTGCGCCTCTGGAGTCTTCATCTTCTCCACAAAGGCGGCCACCGCCGGCACGTTCTCGGTGCGCACGATGATTCGCCCATTGACCCGGCCAGCCCCCCGGATCGGGCAACACTGGGGTTGGTGCGGGCAAGCCCGACACTGGGCGGCATGGGCCTGATAATGATGGCGCTCCACGCCTGCGCGATCATGCTTTTCGTATCGATACGACAACTCCTGGCCCGCCGGACACACATACAAGTCGCGTGTGGCATCATAGACAAACGCTTCCGGGAAAAACTCCGCCGGCACTCCGCGTTGGTTTCGCTTCTGCTGGTTGTAGGTACCCTCCACCAACTGCCCGGCCGAAATCAGATCCACTCCCCGTTGCTCCATCTCCAGCACCGTGGCCCGGGTCAGGTAACCTTCGTCCACCACCGCCTCTTTGGGAACCACTCCCGTTTGCTGCTGCAGTCGGTCCAAGCCGGCTTCCAATTGCTGTTGATCATTACGGGCCTGCACCACCTGGACCCCGACGATCATATCTTCGGTGGCATCGGTCACCACTTGCAGGTTGTAACTGGGCGCATAGCCACCCCCGACCGGCTGTTTCATCTTGCGCGCTTCCGGCTCCGTTTCGCTGACCCGGCACTCTTCCCGCCCCTCCGGTTTGGTTTCTGCCCGCACCTGCTCCAGTTCCTGCAGACTGTGCTCCAGGCGCTCCAGCCGCTCCCGGGCCGCCCGTTCCTGCGCCTGCCGCTGCCCTGCGCTCAGCTCCTCGGACTCCTCCAGTTGCGCATCCGCCATCGCCCGTACCCGCTCCTGCGCCGCCTCCAGATGCCGCCGCAGGGTCGCTTCCCGATGAAAGGATCTCGGACTGGCAGCCGCCGCCACCTTGGTCCCATCCTGCATCACCCGCTCCAGCGTGATCAGCCCCTCGTCGGCCAACACGGTTAACACTTGCACAAACAGCTCGTCCAACCGTTCCTGATGAGCCACCCGGAAATCGGACAAGGTGTGATGTCCCACCACCGCCAAGCCGGTCAGCCAGCGGTAGGCGGGATGGTACTCACAACGCCGCTCGATGGCTCGCGCCGAACCGACACCCTCGCTGTAGGCCAAGATCCATAGGCTGGCCAGCAGACGGGGATCATAGGGCGTGCAACCGGCGACTCCTTCCACCGCTTTGCTCTCAGCCCAGAAGCGGCTCCAGTTCAATCGCCCCACCATTTCCCAAATGGCGCGCGCCAAGTGGTCGGGCGGGATCAACTGATCCACGTCCAGGGCCGCCCAGGTGAACTGCTGGCGATCGATGGGCTTGAAACGGGGCGTAGGGGCCGGACCGGGTACGGGGACAGTCGAGTCGGTGGGGACCGACGCCTCCCCTTCCCAGATTTCGCTTTGCGCGGGCGCGGCCGAAGGTTCAGCGCTCATGACCACCTCCACGTCTGCGGGTCGGGTTGACGGGCGGAGTACGCTGGATCCGAAGCGTGTACTTGTCCTCCACCACCCAGTCGAGGGTCTCGCCCTTCTCCATCTCCAAAGCTTGGGCCAAGGGGGCGGGACAGATGAGGTAGTACTGGCGGGTGTGATTGGCCCGCTCGATGACTTGGAGGATCGACTGATAGGCCATGGTAGGCAGTATATATTACTAGCTATATAGCTAGTCAACATATTTTAAATTTTTCACACCTTCTGAAGGACGAGGCTTTACGGCGATATCTGGTAATTCGGCCCATTGAGGTTGCGGCATTGCCACCGGACCAGGTTGCCAGAAGACTTTGTCGAGCTCGATGACCGGCAGTGCGGTGATTTCTCCAAGGCGCAGAGCGAGCGTCGATTTTCCCGATGCTCCAGGGCCGAGAATGACTACCCGCTTCACGACTCCAAGAAGGATAGCGGACGAAAATGAGTGACCGTGGCCAGCCAATACGGCCGAAATGTGACGGCCACCCAGATGGAGTGGCCTCTGCTCTGGGCGGAAGGAAGGGCTAGGGAGCAACGCCCGCGGGCGGTTGAGACGCGGCTCCCGCCGTGGTCGCAGCCGCGGCCTCGTTCAGTATGCGGTGATGGATCGTGAACAGTGCCAGCTCAAGCCGATCGGATACTCCGATCTTGTCATACACGTTGCGCAGGTAGTTCTTGA
>JAGWQP010000602.1 GCA_028876805.1 Acidobacteriota bacterium
CCGCGCGCGGGCGCCGTCATTCTGGTCGGATCGCCGCTCGATCCCACGCAGGGCGGGGGGCTGACCGCGCTGCGCATCGCGAATGGCGAAAGGGTGTGGTACGCTGCGCCCCAGCCGTGCGGATCCAAGTCGGTGTGCAGTCCGGCGCAGCCGGCAGCGGTCACGGCGATTCCGGGCGTGGTGTTTTCCGGATCGGTCGACGGGCACCTGCGGGCTTTCAACACCGAAAACGGTGGCATGCTTTGGGACTTCGACACAGCGCTCGACTACCAGACGGTTAATGGAGTTCCCGGCAAGGGCGGTTCGCTCGATGGCGCCGGCCCGGTGGTCGCCGGGGGCATGTTGTTCGTGAACTCCGGCTATGCCCGCAACGGCGGCATGCCCGGCAATGTCCTGCTGGCGTTTGCGCCCGAAGAGTAGGCGCCGGAGTCAAAATGCGAATTTCACGGCCATTTGGATGATCCGGTAATCGGCGGCATTCAACCCATTGTTTCCGCTGATGTCGTTGGTGATCTGGCCGAAGTTTTTGAAGCTCATAGCCGAGAGTTGTTGGAGAGCGGGCTGGTGTTCGGCGTCGACGGGTTCAGATGGTTCGGAAGATTGAAGGCTGCCGCCCGCAGTTGAATCGTCTTCCGCTCTTGAATCGGGGAGGTCAGAGAGAAAGCGGCGTTGATCGATCGCGACGAAGGAGTCTGAAGCCAGGTCGAATTCGACGCCGCGGATGTTTGCAGCGCCCGAAGCAAGCAAAGCCGGCACATTCAGGGTATCGCCAGGAGAGGCAACGCGGCTGGCAGCCGAAGGGGAGCGACGCGGACCAGCAAAACAGAGTCAACCCAAGCGCCACCAAGCCGGATTAAGAAACTCTTCACTCACCAAAAAGAACGGTCCGGGCTGTCTCAGTAGAGCGCAGAGGGATGCCGCTTGCCAAACCGAAACAGACTCCTACCGCATCCGCGATCATATCGCCGACCTCGAAATCCCGCCAGCCAGAGAAGAGCTGTCCGAATTCGAGCGCAATGCCGAGGGCCACGGCCCCTACGGCTGCGGCGACAATGAACCACTTCCGCTCGTGCACCGCGGGCAGGAAGGCCAAGACCGCGTACGCCGCGAAATGTTCCAGCTTGTCGTTGATATGAAGCCGGTCCAAAGCGCGCATTGGCAGAGAGTCAGCGGGCAGCAGTGAAGCCACCACTACGATGAAGATTCCCGCAAGCCAAAGAGCCCGGAGAAGCCGCTTAGTTCGTCCTGATGAATCCACGATTTTATTATATCGGTTGCCCGTTTTGAGGCCCGCTGAAACAAGATCTTCGGATGCTATTCCGCTGTCGTCGGCCACGGCCGAGGAACTCGGCTTGCCGATAGACGGCCGAGGAGTGTCGCCTCAGCAATCGCCGCGATAGAGGAAGAACGGGCACTTCGAGGGGCCCTCCTCGTACGTGTAGCGGCGCGGCGGCCTCCCAGGGTTTCTTCGAATGCAGTGTCGCCCGCGCCCGTCCGCAGAACGCCCATCGCGCCTTGGAGGGGTTATTGAAGATCACCAACCCCCGCGCATCCCGCTCTCGCCCAGCATATGCCGGGCGCTCCGCCAGCAGTTGGAACAGAAAGCCGCGGCGCAGGGCTCCCGAGCCGCGCGCAGGCGGGCCAGGCCTAGGTAGCCCTAGTAGGCTAGATGGTGCGCCAACAAGTCGTGGTTGGTTTCGCTCGCCCCCGCGGGTGATGAACGCACTGCGCCTGTCGCGGTGCTCGACCAGATGCGGCAGCCCGGGTTGAACTAACGTCTGCCAGTAAGGCGCGGAAGGTGGGTGAGGCGGGATGACGCCCGAAGACCGGGACGCGGTCTTCTCGGATCTCGCTCGGAGAAGGTTTCCATCCGGGGGGCGCCGCTCGCCGCGGATTTCCTCTTCAGACTAGGCAAGGGCCTCGGCGGCGCGGTGATTTTGGAATTTTGAACCTGCATCCGGCGCCCCCCGGGGTCGACGGCCTACTGGGGGGCGAAACAACTCGAGATCATCGATAGATTATGCGTCGATCGACTTGGCGCAAGCACCGCGACTCCCCTGCGCTGTGCGCTCCTGCTGGCGGCTCCACTACCTTCGACAGGCGGATTTCGCTTCCGATCGGAACCCGATCGGCGAGCTGCTGCCGCGGATTCGCGACGCGGATCGCCGCTTGACGGAGTTCGCGGCGTCACGCCACGTGAGAGTGAATCGCGGCGTTCCGGTCGAGCCCCGGGTGGGGCGCTCCGAGCGCACTCGCGGCGTAAGGCCGGGCGCCGGTAGGTCGCTATCGCAGTTCGGCTATGTAGACTCCGAACGGCCCGAGCCCGAATTGCGTGGCACCGATCGCCTTGGAATTGCTCGATGAGACCAGCATCGGTAAGGCTCGCTGGGCGTGCACCCCTTTCGATGCCAGATCCAGATTCACCGTCTCCGCCGCGGCGCTCATGTTGAGTAGCACGAGCAAGTTGCGGCCTTTATAGCTCCGCAAATAAGTCAAGACGTGGGCGTCGTTTTCATTCAGAGGCATGTACTTGCCTTCGACCAAAGCCGGGTCCTTGTGCCGCAACCCGAGCAAGCGTTGGTAGAAATTCAGGATCGAGCCGGGGTCTTTCTGTTCCACAGCGACGTTGTACTTCGCAAAGCGAGGCCCCACGGGAATCCAAGGAGCCGCCTTGCTGAACCCGGCGTTCGCGCCGGCGTCCCACTGCATGGGCGTGCGTTCGCCGTCCCTGCCCTTTTCGTTCGGCCAGCCGAGCTTGCCGATCGGATCTTTGACATCCTCACGGCGTCTGGGGTCGCGGTTCTCCATACCGATTTCTTCGCCGTAATACAGAATCGGAGTACCGCGCAGGGTCAGATAAAGCGCCGCCATGAGCTTCGCGATCTGGTCGTTGTTCTTTCCGTCCCCGTAACGATCATAGACGCGCCGGATGTCATGATTGCTTAAGACGTACACGGGCCAGCCGCCGGCCCCATCCACCGCGGCAATCTGGCGGCGGAACTCGACAGCCGAGAGTTTGTTCACCGTGGTGAACATAAGGTCCATCGGCATGTGCAGCTCATTTCCGTGCGCTCCATAGTAAGACTTCAGTTCGGTGATGTCCCGCGTCCAGGTCTCGCCGATCAGCACTGCTTTCGACTGGTCCGCGACCCGCCGCAACTGCTGCAACACATCGTGGATGCCGGGAAGCTTGGTGTTGTAAACATCCTTTTCTTTGGGATCGCCGTAAGCGTTTTTCTCGTTATCCATCACTGGGTTATCGCGGAGATCCGGATCCTCGAACAAAGTGTCCACCGCGTCCAGGCGGAATCCCGACACGCCGCGCCGGTACCACCAGCGGGTCACATCGAACATGGCTCGTTCGACCGCCGGATTTCTCCAGTTGAGATCCGGCTGCTCGGGATAAAAGTAGTGATAATACCACTGGTTTGTCCGCGGATCGAATTTCCACGCCGGCCCGCCGAAGATCGACACCCAGTTGTTCGGCGGCTGGTTCTGTTTCGCAGAGTCCTTCCACACGTACCAGTCACGCTTCGGATTGGTGCGGGAGGAGGAGGACTCGATGAACCAGGGGTGCTTGTCGGAAGTGTGGTTCATGACGAAGTCGAGGATGATCCGAATATTCCGTTTCTTGGCTTCTGCGATCAGGCGGTCCATATCGGCGAGGGTTCCATACTCCGGATTCACGTTCTGGTAGTCGGACACGTCGTAGCCGAAATCGACTTGTGGAGACGGGAACATCGGAGTCAGCCAGATGGCGTCGACACCGAGCCAGTGGAGATAGTCGAGGCGAGCGTTGATGCCGTTCAGATCGCCAATACCGTCATTGTTGCTGTCGGCAAAACTTCGCGGATAGATTTCATAAAACACTGCGTGCTGCCACCAATGGTGGCCCTCCGCGTCGACAGACTCATTCCCGCCGTGCGCCACCGCAAGGAGGCACCATCCTGCAAGCGTCGCCAGAGCGCACGCGAGGATGGAGACTGCATGCCGTCCTGCCATGCCTCCATTGTCCGCCCGGGCCGACCGGCCATGCCAAGCTTGTCCCCAGTTCGGCCGCACCAGCCCCCTCTCGTCCGGCACGATATCCTTCACGTCACTACCATGCGAGTCAATATGCAGAAGCGGTGGGGTAACGTTCTCGGTGCTGGCTCAAATTCTCCTGTTCGATTACATATCGGAGGGCGTGTTGCCGAAGCCGCAGCGAATACTGGGTGCGGCGTAGGATTTAAGCCATCATCGAAATTCCAAGGCTCAATCCCCTGGCGCGATCGTACGTCACCACAGGGATAGGCCTGTCATTGATTCGCGGAGTCTCCCCTCGGCGGAGTTTGCGACGAGGGCGAGGACGTCGAGCGTTTTCCCGCAGCCATTGACAAGATCATCACGCAAAGCGGGCGCCCAACAGATTCCATGACGGTTCGGTCCTGTGCACATCCCACAACGCGACTCTACTCTTCGTCGTGCTGGGACGCCAGGCGCGTGACCACCGAGAGGTCTTCGAGCGTGGTGACGTCGCCCGTTACGGCGTTGCTGGTCACGATTTCACGCAACAGGCGGCGCATGATTTTGCCGCTGCGGGTCTTTGGCAGCGCGTCGGTGAAGCGGATCTGCTCGGGCTTGGCAAAGCTGCCGATTTCGTGCGCCACCCACTTTCGTAAATCTTCCGCCAGCTCGTCGTGATTCCAATCGCCTTTCTTGAGGGTCACAAAGCACGCAACGGCCTGGCCGGTAATCTCGTGCGGCTTGCCAACAACGGCGGCTTCGGCCACGGCTGGGTGTCGCACCAGCGCCGATTCGAGCTCCATGGTGCTCAGCCGATGGCCGCTGACGTTCATGACATCGTCCACGCGGCCGAGGATCCAGTAGTAGCCGTCCTCGTCGCGGCGGGCGGCATCGCCGGTCATGTAGACGCCGGGAATGCGCTCCCAGTATTGCTGCCTGTAGCGTTCGGGATCGCGCCAGATGGTCCGCGCGATCCCCGGCCACGGGCGCCGGACAATCAGGAAGCCTTCGCGGTTGGCGGGCGCGGGTTGGCCTTCGAGATCCACCACGTCAGCCACCACGCCGGGCATGGGCAGTGTGCCCGAGCCCGGCTTCAGCGGCACGGCGCCGGGCATGGGGGCTATCATCATCCCGCCGGTCTCAGTCTGCCACCAGGTATCAACAATCGGGCAGCGCTCCTTGCCGATGGTTTTGTAATACCACTCCCAGGCCGCCGGATTGATCGGTTCACCGACTGAGCCGAGCAGGCGCAGGCTCGACATGTCGTGCGCGTTCGGCCACTGGTCGCCGTGGCGGATAAAGGCGCGGATGGCGGTCGGCGAGGTGTAAAGGATGTTGACGCGGTGCTTCTCGATAAGCCGCCACATGCGGTCCGGCTGGGGGTAATCCGGCGAGCCTTCATACATAACGCTGGTCGCGCCATTTGAGAGCGGACCATAGACGATGTAGCTGTGCCCAGTGACCCACCCGATATCGGCGGAACACCAGAAAGTGTCTTCCTCGCGCAGGTCGAAGACCCATTGCACGGTCATGTGGACGTGAATCAGATAGCCGGCGGTGGTGTGGACGATACCTTTGGGCTTGCCGGTGGTCCCCGAAGTGTAGAGCGCGAACAGCGGATGCTCGCTGTCGAGTGGCTCGGCGGGACAGTGCTCGCTGACGCCTTCATCGAGCTCGTGCCACCAGTGGTCGCGGCCGTCTTTCATGTGAACCGCGCCGCCCGTTCGTTCGAGAACCACGACGTCGCGCACGCTGGGGCAATCCGGGAGCGCCTCGTCCACGGCATCTTTCAGGCGGACTTCTCTGCCGCGCCGCCAGGCGCCGTCAGCGGCGATCACGATCTGCGCTTCCAGATCCTGGATGCGCGTCTTGAGCGCTTCTGCCGAAAAGCCCCCAAACACCACGCTGTGCGTGATGCCGAGACGCGCGCAGGCCAGCATGGCTATCGGAAGCTCCGGCACCATGCCCATATAGATGATGGCCCGGTCCCCGGTCTTGAGCCCACGCGCCTTCAGCACGTTGGCGAAGCGGCAAACCAGGCGGTGCAGCTCCTGGTAGGAGATGAGCCGCTGGTCACCCGGCTCACCCTCCCAGAGAATCGCGACCTTGTTCTTGCGATGCGTCGCCAGGTGCCGATCGAGGCAGTTGTAGGCGACATTGGTTTTCCCGCCTGCAAACCACTTCGCGAAAGGCGGATGCCACTCGAATACGTGCGACCACTTCTGGAAAAAGAACAGCTCCTTTTCGGCCAGTTCGCCCCAGAACTCCTCCGGCTTTTCCGCCGCCCTGCGATAGAGCGCACGGTACCCCTCCATTCCCTGGACACGCGCCCGCTTGACGAACTCGGGGCTCGGCGGAAAAACATTGGATTGGGCCATAGCGAAGATCTTATCAGAACAGGATTACAGCCCGGCCCATCAGCCCTCCGCACCGCATTTGGTCGAGCAGGGCGGGTGTTTCGGCGAGCTCATGAGTATGAACGAAGGGGCGGACCGCGCCGGCGCCGAGCAGGCGGAAGGTTTCCTCGAGGTCCTGGCGCGTGCCCAAGTAACTACCGCGGATCGCGATACCGCGGGTCACGGTTTCGACCAGCGGCAGCTCGTACTGGCTGCGGGAAAGGCCCACCAGCACCAGCGTGCCGTTCGGCCTGAGCGAGCGAAAAGCCTGCGAAACGGCCGAAGCCGCGGCGGTGAACACAATGGCCGCGTCCACGCCGCCCTGCTCTTTTTGCAGGACGCGTCCAGGGTCGGGGCCGGAGAGGGCGATCTCTGCGCCGCGAGCGCGCGCGAACTCGATCTTTTCTTCCGAGACATCGACCGCGGCCACGCGCAGCCCTTGCAAGCGGGCGATTTCGAGAGCCAGGTGGCCGAGACCCCCCAGCCCGAATAAGGCGACCGATTGGCCGGGCTGGAGGCCGGCTTCGCGGAGCGCTCCCCGGGCCGTCCAACCCGCGCAGCAGAGCGGGGCGGCAACTGCGGCCGGAAGATCCGCCGGAACCCTCACCAGACCCGCTGCCGGAGCGACCGTATATTCGGCCAGCGCCCCAGCAAGCGTGTATCCGAAATTGGTCTGCTCGGGGCAGAAGCGTCGCCTGCCGGAAAGGCACCATTCGCAGCTCCCGCAAGTCGTACCTAGAAACGTGACGCCGGCGCGGTCTCCGGGGATCCAATCGCTGACCCCGGGGCCAACCGCCTCTATTCGTCCGATGCCTTCGTGTCCGAGCACGAGCGGCGTGCGCGCTAGTCTTTCGAGGCTGGCAATGAACAGGTCGGAGTGGCAGAGACCACAGGCTTCGATGCGCAACAGCACTTCGCCGGGGCCCGGCGGCTTCAGATCGATTGTGGTCACCGTCACTACGGCCTGTGGGCGCGGCAGGACGGCAGCGGCGCAGCGCGAGGGACTCATCGGGGCACGCCGGGCCGGAGAAAGTGGTTTTCCCGCTTTTCGCGACCAATGGTGGTCTTGGCCCCGTGACCCGGAATGACGACGGTCTGTTCAGGAAGCGGCAGCAGCTTGTCATGGATCGAGCGCAGAATCTGCCTGCCGTCGCCACCGGGCAGGTCGGTGCGCCCGATGCTGTCGCGAAACAACGTGTCGCCCGCCACCAGCTTCTCCTCCGCGGGAATCCACAGGCTGATACTGCCCTGTGTGTGACCAGGCGTGTGGAGAACGAGAAGCTCAGTGGCACCAATCAGGAGGCGGTCGCCATCCCGTGCGGGTGCGTCGATGGCCACCGGCTCAGGCGGCTCGACCCCCAGCCAGGCGGCCTGTCTGTCGAGCCCCTTTTGCAACTCCATATCGTTGAGGTTCATATATACCGGCGCACCCGTGGCCTGCTTCAGCTTCTGTGCCCCGCCGATGTGGTCGATGTGCGCGTGCGTAATGATGATGGCCTTCAGGTGCAAGCCATGCCGCTCGATGATTTCGAGAACGTCGTCGATCTGATCGCCCGGATCCACAACCAGGCCTTCCCGGCTGGTCTCGTCGCCAAACACCGAGCAATTGCACTCGAGCAGCCCTACCGGAAGAATCTCGTGGATCATACGCCGATTGTATACTCAACCATATGGGTGACGTCCTCGCGGCGATCATACGGTGGCTGCACATCGCGTCGGTCGCGACCCTGATCGGCGGGATGTTGTACGCCAGCGTGGTGATGATGGGGGCCGCGGGGGCTCTGGCGCCGGACGCGGCGGCGGCTCTGTCCGAAAAATCCGCGGCGCGCTTCAGGCCACTAGTGTGGCTGGCGATGGCCGCCCTAGTCGTTTCGGGCGCCTACAACCTGATCAGCTCACCCGGGCACAGTTCGCGGTATCTGGTGCTGCTGGGGATCAAGCTTCTGTTGGTGATGCATGTCTTCGCCGCCGCGATTCTGGCGACACGGCCGCGCAACCCCCGCCGCACGCGCCAGATGATTGGTGCGTTCCTTTCCGGACTGGTCATCATCCTGATTTCTGCTTATCTGCGGCGGATTTTCTAAACTGAGATTGATGAGCCCCGGATACATGGCCTTGCGGCAAGCGGCGGCGTGGCTGGACCTTTCGGCCCGCGCCCGCTTGGTCGTGCGCGGGCGCGACCGGGCCCGGTATCTGCACAATGTGACCAGCAACGACGTCAAGAACTTGACGCTCGGCTCGAGCTGTTATGCGTTCCTGCTAACGCCGCAGGGACGCATCCAGGCCGACCTGGAACTGTTCTGTTTCGCGGACCATTTCCTGATCGACACCGAGCCCGACTTGCGGGAAAAGGTGCCGCCACTGATCCTGAAATATAAGGTGGGCGACCAGGTGGAGCTCGAAGACGTCACCTCACAAACCGCGGCTGTGGGCGTAGAAGGCCCGAAGGCGGATCAAATCCGCCCGGCGGTGTCCGTGCCTGGGTTTACGGTGCTCGACGCCAGCCTAACCGGGCAGCCCGGCTTTCGTGTTTCCTGCTCAGCGGATCGGTTCAGCGAGCTCGTTCGGCTGGTCGAGGCGGCGGGCGCGGCGGCCGCCACGGCCGAGGATGCGCGCACCGTGCGCATCGAAAATGGCAAGCCACGCTACGGGGAAGACATCCGGGAGACCTCGCTGCCGCAAGAAACGCAGCAGATGCACGCGGTGAGCTTCGACAAAGGCTGCTACGTCGGCCAGGAGATCGTCGAGCGCATTCGCTCGCTCGGCCACGTCAACCGGCTGCTGGTGCGGTTGGAAGTGGAAACCGCCGTTCCACTGGCGGCGGGGACAAAGCTGAATGCGGACGGCCAACAAGCAGGGGAAATCACATCTTCGGTGTTCTCGCCGCAATCAGGACGGTTGGCGGCGCTCGGGTATGTGCGGCCGGCGTACGCCGCTACCGGAACGGCGCTCGAGGCGGGCGGCCTCAGAACGCTCGTCGTTTAGTGGGATGGCCGTGCGCCACTAGCGTACCTGCTGGCGGAGCTCCTCGATGAGAGTCGCGGGGATCCACAGGTTGCCGGCGTACCCTGTGCCGAGCTGGACATCGGGCTTGACGGTGCCGTGGAAATCGGAGCCTCCGGTCACCAGCAAGCCATAGCGCTTTGCCAGCCCGAGATAGCACTCGGTGTCGCTGCGCTCATGATCGCTGTGATAGGCTTCGATGGCGTTCATTCCGGCATCGCACAATTCCGGCAGTAGCGCCGGGATGTCGCCTTTCACGCGCACCGGATGGGCGAGCGAGGCTATACCACCGGCCTGACGGATCCGCGCCACACCCTCGGCGAACTGCGGCTCGATGCGGTGCACGTAGCCTTTAGCGGATTCGTCGAGGTATTCGTCAAACGCCTGGCGGATGCCGGAAACATATCCCTTTTCTACCAGAAGCTGCGCAAAATGAGGCCGGCCTGTCATCCCGCGCCCGCGTGCTTCGGCTTCTTCCAAGGTCACGTCGAACCCCAGCTCCCGCAGGCGAGCGGCCAGCCGTACATTGCGCTCCCGGCGTGAAGCCTGCAATTCCAGAATCCAGGTGCGAAATTCCGCGAGACCGTTGTCCCCGAAGAAATACCCCAGCAAGTGCACCGATTGGCCGTAGAGCTTGGTGGACAACTCGATACCGCAAACCGGCTCTATCCCCGCCTGGCGCGCCAGAGGCGCGGCGCCGTCGAAGCCGCGGAAGGTGTCATGATCCGTAATACCGAGGACATTCACGCCGCCGAAAACCGCCATTTCTACCAGCTCAGCCGGCGAGCAGGTACCATCGGATTCGTTGGTGTGCGAATGCAGATCGATCAAGTGTTCGAGACCTAAGCCCTCCAGTGTAGCCTAGATTCACCTACTCGGCCGGCGGCTTGCCGTGACGCGAATCACGCCTGGAGAGTGGGTATCAAGCGCAGGGCGTTGTCGCGTTCGATGGCGCGCAGGTCTTTGGCGGCGAACCGCTGCGCGCTCAGCCCTTCGTTCTCTTCGGCACCGGTGCGGTAGGGGTAATCGGTTCCATAGAGGATCTGCGATGGCGTCACCAACTTCAGCAACGCCCCCAGCGCGCCGGGGTGGTTTGCCTGCGCGGTGTCGTAATAGAATTTCTTTAGTTCGGACAAGTAACCGTTCGGCAGGCGTTTCGCCTTGTCCTTAAGTCCGGCTTCGGCCACCTGGAACCGGCTCAGCAAGAAGGGTGTCGTTCCCCCGCCATGCGAAAAGATCCAACGGATCTCCGGGAAACGGGATGCGGTACCGCTGAACACCACGCTCGCCACGGTTCGGGTGGTGTCAGTGGCCCATTCGATCGTGCCCGCTCCGACCTCGTCTTTGAGATTTTCGCAACACGAAGGTGTGTGCGGATGGGTGTAGATTACAGCTTTGCGTCGGTTGAGTTCCTCCCACACCGGAGCGAGTGCCGCATCGCCCAGCCATTTGTCGCCATAACTGGTCATCAGACCGATTCCGTTGGCCTTGAGCGTGTCCAGCGCATACTCGATTTCGCGCAGGCTGGCTTCAACATCGGGCAGCGGCAGCACGGCGAACAAACCGAAACGGCCGGGGTAATCCTTGACCATTTTCGCGCCGTACTCGTTCACCTCGCGCGACAAGCGGCGCGCGAGGGCGGCATCGGGAAAGACGACGTTTGGCGGAGACAGCGACAGAACCGAAATTGCGATGCCGCTCTTGTCCATTTCATCGATGGAACGCGCGGGCGTCCATGCGGGCGAGGGCGCCAGCCCGAGCGCCACGATCGCCGAGGTGTAGCTCGGCGGAAACAAGTGGTGGTGAATGTCGATCCGATGCGGTTTTTCCCTCTGAGCTGCGGCCGGAAAAAGCGAAGCCGCGCCGAACCCGGCGAGCCCGCCCAGGAAACGTCGCCGTTCCAGTTGCGTCATGGTTTCCAGATTCTACGTCCAATGAAATGCCGATGCATCCGGGTGGGGCGGCCACTGGGTGGGTACAATCAAACGAACGGAGAACACTCATGCTCTTCCCGTCCGGATTCGATCCGACTATCGCGCTCGAAGCCGGCGCGCTGGTAAAGCAGGCTTACGCGCAATTTGACCAGTTCACCGCGAAACAGGCGTGGAACTTAGAGGGTCCTTACGACGCGCTAGGGCTGCTGAACGCCAAGCCCGAGGAGTTGCTCGGCCACCAGGAGCCGTTCGGGTTCGTCGCTCGCAGCCAGGTGTCGGGGAAGGTGTTTGTCACCTTCCGCGGCACCAAATCGCTCGGTGACTGGCTGTCGGACTTCTCGTTCCCCCAAGTCGCCCATCCATGGGGAAGGGTGGAAAAGGGATTCGCAAGTCTTTGTGAACAATGCGCAGCCTCGGTCGAAAACGCGGTGAAAGCGGCTCGAGCGACCGGGCCAGCGTCTGAGGTGATCGTCACCGGCCACAGCCTGGGGGCGGGCTTGGCCGTCCTCGCAACCGCCGACCTGGCGGGCGCAAGAGCGGTGATGTACAGCTTTGTCGGGCCGCGCGTGGGAGATCTCGCGTTTGCCTCAGAATTCAACAAGAACGTGGCGGCTGCGTGGCGTATCGTAAATACCGAGGACATCGTGACCACCGTACCTCTCGCCACTGGGGCACTGTCGGCGAGCCGTGCCGACGGCACGTTTGCGCTGCTGATGAAAACGAGCCCTCAGCTGAACTATGAGCATGTTGGCGTTGCGGTTTGTTTCACAACCCACACCGAGTCGATTGAAGGCAATCACGGGATGCTCCAATACCTCGGCGCATTGAACGGAACTTAAGCTGGACGACCGGTCGCTTGGCTCCGCATGAAACTGCTACGGACCCTCATTTTCCGTCCGTTCCGGAGCGACCGGCTGCGGACGGCCCTCTCCGTCGCGGCGGTGGCGCTGGGAGTGGCGGTGGTAGTGGCGGTCGATTTGGCAGCAGATGCCGCCACCGGATCGTTTCGGTCGTCGCTCGAGGCACTCACCGGCAGGACTGATCTGGAAATCCTGGCGAACGGCGATATCGACGAGCGGTGGATCGGCCGGTTGGATACGCTGCCAGTGAATGCACGCTTTGCGCCGGCGATTGAAACCCAAGTGGACATTGCCGGCGTGGGCTCGGTAACGCTTGAGGGCGTCGACCTGGCGGGCGCTCCCCAAGATGCCATCCTGGTTTCAAGCGCACTGGCGGGACGTTTGGGTCTCAGACTGCACTCCCGCCTGGTGCTGCCGGCAGGTTGGTTCACCGTCGAGCGCGTGGTGGACGCGGGCAGCGCGGAATTTCTGGTGATCGACATCGCTACCGCGCAGAAGGCGCTTGGACGCTTTGGAAAGCTCGACCGCATCGATGTGATCGTGGACCGCGGCGAGGACTTCACGCGCGTAGAAGATGCGGTCCGCCGGCTTCTGCCGCCCGCCTATTTAGTCGAAAAGCCGGGCGTGCGTAACGAAGAGAACCAGCGAATGATGCGTGCGTTCCGCTGGAACCTGCGCGTGCTGAGCTACATCTCGCTGCTGGTGGGAGCGTTCCTGATTTACAACACGATCTCGGTGAGCGTGGTGCGGCGGCGCGCGGAAATCGGCGTCCTGCGCGCCCTGGGGGCGAGCCGCACCGGCGTGTTCGCGCTGTTTTTGGCCGAAGCGCTGATCCTCGGATTGGCGGGGGCGGGGCTGGGAGTAGCGCTTGGCCGGCTGCTGGCGGGCGGTGCCGTAGGGCTGATTGCAGGCACCGTGAACGCACTCTATACGACGAGCCGGCCGGCGCCTGTGGAACTCACCGCCGCCGAAGCCTGGATCGGCGTGTCGGCCGGCGTTGTGACCGCTATCCTCTCGGCTTTCGGCCCGGCGCGCGAGGCCATGAACGTGCCGCCGACCGAGGCCATGAGTCGCGGCGCGCGTGAGCATCACGCCCGGCTCTACTGGCGGCGGAGCCTCGGGTGGTCCGTAGCAGTAGCGGCATGGGCGGCGCTTGTTTCGCAGGCGGCGCCCCTGGGAGGCAAGCCGGTTGGCGGCTATGTCGCGGCGCTGCTGGCGGTTGGGGCGGCGGCGCTGGCCGTTCCAGCTCTGGTGCTAGCGGTGAACCGGGCCATCGGCTTAGTGGCGAACCAGCGTGCGGAACCCCTGCTGGGGGTCCGCAGCCTGGCGGCTTCACTCCCGCGGACCTCGGTGGTGGTGGCGGCGCTAGCCACGGCCATTGCGATGATGGCCAGCGTGGCGATCATGGTGGCGAGCTTCCGCGAAACCGTGACCCTGTGGCTGGATATTCAACTCCGCGCCGATTTGTATGTCGCGCCGGCCCGACGGCAAGCGGCGGGCGAATATCCGCCGCTTGCCGACGCTACGGCGGCGATTCTGGCCTCCACTCCCGGAGTGGCCGCGGTTGATCTGTTCCACGCGCTCGAGTTCCACTACGAGCGAGAACGGGCCACGCTCGGCGCCGGTAATCTCGAAATCGTGCGCCGCTTCGGGCGCCTGCGCTTTCTGCCTGGAGAAAACCGCGATGCGATTCTTCGTGCCCTCGCCGGGGAGGACCGCGCCATCGTCAGCGAACCGTTCGCCAACAAGCACTCGATCCGCGTGGGCGACCGCCTCAACTTGCCGCTCGGCTCGCGCTATGTGACCGTCACGGTGGCGGGCATCTATTACGAATACTCGAGCAGTCAGGGGTTTGTGCTACTCGACCGGTCCACGCTGCTCAAGTATCTCCCCAGACAACCCGCCACCAACGCGGCCGTCTACCTGAAGCCAGGCGTGGACGCTACGGCCGTCCAAAGAGAGATCGAACGCCGCACCGCCGGGCTGGGCGTCGCGATCGCGTTGAATCAATCACTTCGCCGGAACGCCATCGCCATCTTCGACCGCACCTTCGCCATCACCTGGGCCCTCGAAGCGGTGGCGATTGTGGTGGCGCTGCTGGGGGCCGCCAATTCGCTGCTGGCGTTGGTCCTCGACCGACGACGGGAACTGGGCCTGCTGCGGTATCTCGGCGCGTCGACCCTCCAGTTGCGTGGCATGATTCTGGTGGAAGCCGGTTTTCTCGGCCTGCTGGCTGCGGCGGTCGGATTGGCGTTAGGGTTCGCCCTTTCGGTATTATTGGTATTTATAGTCAACAAACAGAGCTTTGGCTGGACCATCCAGTTTCATCCCCCTGTAGACCTGCTGGCAAGCGCGATTTTGCTGGTGTGGTGCGTAACGGTGCTTGCCGGATTGTATCCGGCGCGGGTGGCTGCGCGACTCAACCCGATCGACGTGATACACGAAGAGTAATGCTCGAAAAAGACACGCCCCGCGCGCTCGAAGAGGCGATTCGATCGCTCGAAGGGCAGTTCGCCGCGCTGCCGGAATTCTCCGGAGCCGCCGCCGGGCCGATCGGCGCTGTGATGGGCGAAGTGGCCGCGCGGCTGGGTGACAACTATCCCTATTTCCACCCGCTCTACGCAGGGCAGATGCTGAAACCGCCGCATCCGGTGGCCCGGGCGGCCTACGCCTTGGCCACGTGGATCAATCCTAACAACCACGCCCTCGATGGCGGCCGAGCCAGTTCGGAGATGGAACGGGAGGCCGTGGCGCAGCTGGCGGCGATGTTCGGATGGCGGGAGCATCTCGGCCACCTGACCGGCGGCGGCACCATGGCCAACCTGGAGGCGCTGTGGGTGGCGGGTTCGCTTAATCCCGGAAAGAAAATTGTGGCGTCGGCACAGTCGCATTACACGCATCAGCGGATCAGCAGCGTGCTGCAGCTTCCCTTTGCGAAAGTGGCGACCGAGGCGCGGGGGCGGATGGACCCGGCAGCCTTGGAAGAAATGCTGAAGGAAGGCGACGTCGGCTGCGTTGTCGCCACGCTGGGCACGACGGCGACCGGGTCAGTCGACCCGCTTCCCGAAATCCTGGCCTTGCGCCAACGGTATGGGTTCCGCGTCCACATCGATGCGGCGTACGGCGGCTACTTTACCCTCGCCGATAATTTGGGACCTGAGACACGGTCCGCATTTGATCGCATTCGAGAAGCCGATTCGATTGTGATTGACCCCCATAAACACGGACTCCAGCCATACGGCTGTGGATGTGTTCTGTTTCACGACCCGGGGGTGGGCACGCTCTACAAGCACGATTCGCCAGCGACCTACTTTTCTTCGCGGCAGCAGCACCTGGGCGAAATTTCCCTGGAGTGTTCGCGGCCGGGCGCGTCAGCGGTGGCGCTGTGGGCAACCCTGCGAGTGCTGCCGCTCGCACCTGGCGGTGCCTTTGCTCAAGGCCTGGCCTCGTGCCGCAGGGCAGCCTTGGCGCTGCATGCGCGCCTGTCGGCGGATGCGCGTTTTGTGACACCGTTTCCGCCGCAGCTCGATATCGCCGTCTGGAAACCGCAGAAGGGATCGGCCCAGCGCATTTTTGACGAAGCCGCGCGCCGGAACCTCCACTTGGCGCTGGCGCGCCTGCCCGGCACCTTCTTCGGTGATCCGGCGCCGGAGATTCTGTGCCTGCGCTCGGTGCTGATGAAACCGGAGCACGAACAATGGATCGACCGCATCTGGGAGATCCTCGACCAAGCCGCCAACTCATGACCGGTTCTAACGCATCGATTCGGAACATCGCCATCATCGCGCACGTCGACCACGGCAAGACCACGCTGGTGGACGCCATGCTCAACCAGAGCGGCATCTTCCGGGAAAACGAGGAGCATGTCGAACGGGTGATGGATTCCAACGAGCTCGAGCGCGAACGCGGCATCACCATCCTCGCCAAGATTACCGGGGTCCGGTACCAGGGCGTCAAGATCAACATCGTCGACACGCCCGGGCACAGCGATTTCGGCGGGGAAGTCGAGCGCGCGCTCAAGATTGTGGACGGCGTCATGCTGCTGGTGGATGCGAGCGAAGGACCGTTGCCGCAAACCCGCTATGTGTTGATGAAGGCGCTCGAAGCTAAGCTGCCGCCGATTGTGGTCATCAACAAAATCGACCGGCCGGATGCGCGCGTTGCGGAAGTGCTGAACGAGATCTACGACCTGTTCATTGACCTGGACGCCACCGAAGACCAGCTCGATTTCCCGATCCTGTATACTGTCGCCAAGACCGGCGTAGCCAAGCGGTCGATAGACGATCGATCGAGCGACCTGCGCCCGCTGTTCGATTCGATCGTCGAGCACATCCCCTGCCCAGCGGGAGACTTCGAAGACGTTCTGCAGATGCTGGTGGCGAATTTGGATTACAGCGACTATCTCGGCCGGCTGGCCATCGGCCGCGTTTTTTCCGGCACGCTGCGGCACGGCGACGAAGTGGCCATCGCCAAGCGCGACGGGTCCATCGAGAATACACGCATCACCCGGCTCTACTCGTTCGAGGGGCTGAAGCGAGTGGACGAGACCATCGGGCGGCCGGGCGACATCCTGGCTATTGCCGGCGTAGAAGGGATCACCATCGGCGAGACGGTGACCAGTGCTGAAACGCCCCAGCCGCTCGCGCCCATTCAGATCGACGAGCCGACGATCGCGATGACCTTTACCATCAATACGTCTCCGTTCTCGGGCCGCGAAGGGCAGTGGGTCACGTCGCGAAATCTGCGCGACCGGCTGGATAGGGAATTGCTCACCAACGTTTCGATCCGCGTGGAGGAACTCGGCCCCGACATGTTCAAGGTAATGGGCCGCGGCGAGTTGCAGCTCGCCATTCTCATCGAAATGATGCGGCGCGAAGGTTACGAGCTGATGGTGGGCAAGCCCGAGATCCTCACCCGCAAAGTGGACGGCAAGTTACAGGAGCCGCTGGAGCACCTGGTAATCGACTGCCCCGAGACTTTTGTCGGCGTGGTGATCGAGAAGCTCGGCCAGCGCAAAGGCAAGATGGCGAAGCTGGTGAACCACGGCTCCGGCCGCGCACGGCTGGAGTTTCACGTGCCATCGCGCGGGCTGATCGGTCTGCGCAGCGAGATCCTCACCGATACCCGCGGCACCGCCATCATGAACTCGCTGTTTCACGGCTACATCGACTGGCAGGACGAGATTCCCATGCGGCCTACCGGATCGCTGGTGGCGGACCGCCCCGGCCAGGTCACCGGGTACGCTGTCTTCAACCTGCAAGAGCGGGGCGAGATTTTCGTGGCACCCGGCACACAGGTCTACGAAGGCATGGTCGTGGGCGAGAACGCGCGCGAAAAGGACCTGGACGTGAACATCGTCAAGGAAAAAAAACTAACCAACATGCGC
>JAGWQP010000052.1 GCA_028876805.1 Acidobacteriota bacterium
CGCCAACAAAGAACTGCCGACCGCAAAGCTGGGCAATTCGGATGGCGTGCAGGTTGGCGACTGGGTTTTGGCCATTGGCAGCCCGTTCGGATTGCAAGCCACGGTTACGGCCGGAATCATCAGCGCCAAGGACCGCAGCGGCATCGGGCAGCAGTTCCAGAGGTTTTTGCAGACTGACGCGGCCATCAACCCTGGCAATTCCGGCGGCCCGCTGGTCGATCTGTCCGGCCAGGTGATTGGAATCAACACCGCGATCATTACCGGTAGCCGCGGCTATGAAGGCGTAGGCTTCGCTCTACCGTCAACCACCGCGATCCGCGTCTACGACCAAATTATCAAGCAGGGGCGCGTGACCCGCGGCTCGATTGGCGTCAGTTTTCAAGAAGAAATCAGCACTAACCCGATTACCCTGAAATCCCTTGGCGCGCCGTATGGCGTGGTGATCGAAAGCGTACAAGCCGGAAGCCCCGCGGAGAAGGCCGGACTGAAGGGCGGGGATGTCATCACCAGCGTAAACGGTCATCCGGTCAAGACCGGCAACGACCTGGTCAATCCCATCGCGGAAGCGCCAATTGGAAGTAAGGTCAAGCTGACCTACATGCGTGACCGCGCCCAGAAGGAGGCCTCTGCCACGGTCGAGGACCGTACGCGGGTCTTCCCGAACACCGCGGGCCGCATGGGAGATCAGCCCGGCGAAGCGGCTCCGAGCGAGTTCGGCTTGCACGTCGAAGAACTGACGCCGGAGCGCGGCCACCGCGTGGGCATTGAAGGACAAAAAGGCGTGATCGTGTCGGAGGTCGAACCGGCGTCGTTCGCCGAAGACCTTCTGTTTACGCGCGGTGACGTGATTACAGAAATCAATCGCCAGCCGATCAACTCGGTCGCGGACTACCGAGGGGCGGTGTCCAAGCTGAAACCCGGCGACGACGTGGTGTTCAAGGTTCTTCGCCGGCAGGATGGCGACAAGATGCTGACGGTTTATCTGTCCGGCAAAGTCCCGTCAGACAATCAACAATAACACGGCACGATGCGCATTAACCTTCAAAAGGCAACGCACCTGGCCTCGTCGCTGCTGCTGGCAGCGGGGCTGGGTGTGTTTGCCGGTTCCCTGCAAGCCAAGTCCGCCAGGGGGAAGGCTGCCCGTTCCACGGCGCACAGCAGTGCACACAAACGAAAGTCTTCGAGACCCACACGCCGGGAACGCGGCCAGCAAGCCCCAACTCCCGAACGCATTACGGAAATCCAGCAGGCGCTCGCGAAAGGCGGTTCGTACACCGGGACGCCCAGCGGAAAATGGGACGAGTCGACCGAGGAGGCCATGAGGAAGTTTCAGGAGTCTCATGGCCTGAACCCGACGGGTAAGCTCGACGCCAGGAGTCTTCAGCAGTTGGGCCTCGGGTCTCAGATCGCGGGGGTAGCGGCGCCTCGGCCTTCGGCCACGGCTTCCAAGCTGACCCCGCCTTCGACGCAAGCCGTGCAGCGCCATCCCTAAGTCCTCGTTAGCGTAGTTTCCCGTTCCAAGACCCCCTCTTTGCTGGTTGTCGCGCGGCGTTCTTTACGATTGCATTTGAGCGAGAAGTGCATTAGAAAGCGCAGGTTGTGCCTGGAAATGCGCGGGCGGAGGTGTGCGCCATGAGGCGGATTTATTTGCTGCTTCCCCTAGTCCTCGTTGGTCTTGGGGTCGGATTATCTGCCGTGTCGGCACAACAGAAGCAGGTTCAAAAAGCGATCAAGGCGGTGCGCTTCGGCAAGCTGTGGGATGCCAAGGGCAGATTGTGGACCAGCGCCATCGTGGTTGTGGAAGGCGACCGCATCAAGACCGTCACGAGCGATGCCGCAGGGATTCCCTCCGGCGCAGCGGTGATCGATCTTTCGAAGTACACCGGGTTGCCGGGACTCATCGACGTGCATACCCACATGACCATGTACACCGACGAGACGCCGGGCGCGCCGATGCTGAGGCAACTAACGGCCAATCCGCCAGCGGTCGAGGTTTTCCTGGCGCGCAAGGGCGCGCTGCGCACGCTGGAAGCCGGGGTGACCACGGTACGGGACCTGGGCGCGGATCAATATATGGACATTGCCATGCGCGACCTGATCAATCGCGGCGAGATGGTCGGCCCGCGTATGTTTGTTTGCGGCTATGGTCTGTACGTTACCAATACCCCGTACAAGCCGGGACTGAATCCTCCCGCTGGCGGGATCGCCGACGGCGTTCCAGAGGTGCTTCGCGTCGTGCGCCAGCAGATTGCCGCAGGAGCGGACGTCATCAAGATGTATGCGTCGACGGGAACGGATGATGAC
>JAGWQP010000603.1 GCA_028876805.1 Acidobacteriota bacterium
CCCAGTCCGCTTCCCGCCGGCTTGGTCGTGAAGTACGGATCGAAGATTCGCGGGAGCGCTTCGGCCGAGATTCCACAGCCGTAATCGCGCACCGAGATCCGCACGCGGTCTTCGGGAATGCCGGGCAGGGAGCCGGCGACATTGGTCGCCAACACCTCGATAATGCCGCCCTGCGACGTGGCCTGCCTTGCATTGAGGAGGATGTTGTGGAGCACCTGACTGATCTGGCCTCGATCGGCTTCGACTGGCCAGAGGTCTTCGGCGATCTCGACATTGATGCTGACGGGTGCGCCGGCGCGGGTGAGGTTGACGGATTCCCGGATGAGTTCAACGAGCGAAACTACGCGCCGCACGGGTGCGCCGCCTTTGGCAAAAGTCAGCAGCTGCGAAGATAAGAAGGCGGCGCGCTGGCAGGCACTGGCGGTCTGGTTGAGAAGCCCTTGAACCGGCGCGGCGAGATCTAGCTGCATTTTCATGAGCTCCAGATTTCCCTGTACCACGGTGAGGAAGTTATTGAAGTCATGCGCGATGCCGCCGGCCAGGACCCCCAGCGACTCCAGCTTGCGCGCCCGCAGCAGTTCTTCTTCGATCTGTTCGCGCTGTTCGATTTCCGCCCGCAGGCGCTGGTTGGCCTCTTCGAGTTCGGCGGTACGCTCGCGTACGCGCGAGGCCAGCATGTCATTGGATCTTCTTAGCTCCGCCTGAGCTTCCTTCAAGGCGCGTTCGGCTCGAATCCTCTGCGTCACATCCAAGGCGTGACCCAGTACCCAGGGGGGCAATCCGGGTCGGTCGTGCAGCGTATTTCGATACATCCACACCCGCTCGGTCCCGTCTTTTGCCAGCAGACGCATCAGGCCGGCGTCCTTGCCATTGCGCCGGATGCGCCGCAGATAGTCGCGAAAGAGATGGCGAACAGTGGGCTCGAGAAAATCTCGCAGATTCCGCCCCGGCCCATCTGCCAGTTCGTAGCCAAGCGATTCCGCCGCGGCTGGATTGGTCAACAAAATGACGCCGTTTACGTCATGGATACAGAGCAGGCCAAGGCTGTTTTCGACCAGAAGACGCGACAGTTGCCACGGGCTATCGAAATCCTGCATGGTGAAGAGCGGAGGAGGGTCAGACTGCAAATTTTGGACGACCGCTCGACGCCTCTCGGGCGACTACTCGTTTGGGGAGCATAACGCAAATCGCCCGATTCGTCAAACCGGCGGCCGAATACGGGCCCGGCACGATCTACTCGTAGCGCAAAGCATCCACCGGGTCGAGCTGCGCGGCTTTCACCGCCGGCCAGACGCCGAAGAATACCCCCACCGCTACCGAAACGGCAAAGCCGGTCGCCACCGCCCAGGTCGGAACCACCGAAGGCAGGGCCGGCGCCAGCTTGCCCACCAGCAGTGTGATCGCCAGCGAGATGATAATCCCGAGGATCCCGCCCGCCCCCGTGAGCGTGACCGCTTCCACCAGAAACTGGCCGATGATGTCGCGGCGACGCGCGCCGATCGCTTTGCGGACGCCGATTTCCTTGGTACGCTCCGTTACGCTCACCAACATGATGTTCATTACACCGATACCGCCGACGAGCAGCCCCAGCCCAGACATCGCGATGGCCACCAGGCCAATCACGCCCGTGATGCTGTCGATCTGCTGAATGATCTGATCGGGGGTCTGAATGGTGAAATCGTTTTCCGCTTTTGTCGATAGGCGCCGGATCCGACGCATGGCGGCCTCCACCTCGTCGAAGGCATCTTGCCGCATGCCCGTGCGGGCCTTGGCGGTGATGAGGTAGTCGTCCAATTGCGGGTAGCGGAGATGGGCGGTCGTTAGCGGCATGTTGATCGCCGAGTCCTGGTCATTATGGCCGAAGAAGCCACCTTGGGCCTTGTCATAAACTCCGACCACCCGGTATTCGGCGCCGCCCATCATGAGCGCATGGCCGACGGCGCGGCCGTCGGGGAACAGCGCCGTGGCCACGTCATTTCCGATCACCACCACACGGGCGGCCCGCGCGCTCTCGTCGGGCGTGAAGAAGCGGCCATCCCTGAGGTCTCGCGGTGAGAGCTCGAGCGAGTTCGCCGAAAGGCCGCTGATCGACAGGTTATCCGATTCGTACCCGGGCACGCGCGCGGTGATGGGAATGCCGTCGACCACGGGCGGAACGTAGAGCATGATAGCCACATCCTCGACAGCGGCGCAGGAGCGGCGGATGAACTCGGCAAACTCCTGACGGACGGGTCGCCGCTTCCG
>JAGWQP010000604.1 GCA_028876805.1 Acidobacteriota bacterium
AATCGTCGTGAACTCACCGAGCAGCTCGGCGAGCAATGCCAGTCGGTTCCGTCGCACGTCCTCCCTCTCCGCCATCACCATGACTCCGTCAAAAAACTTGTCCACCGCCGGTCGCAGCCCCGCGATCACCTCGAGCGCCTCCTGGTACTTCCCGCCCCGCTTGAGAGACTCGACTTTCGACGCCGCCGCCGTGGCCCCGGCGTGGAGTTCGCGCTCGGCCGCGCTCTCGAACAGCGCTGGGTTGACGCGGCCGTCCTCTCCCGGAACGACCCCGGCCTTTTCAAGGATCTTGCGAATGCGCTTGAAGGAGACCGCCAGGGGCTCGAAGTTCCGGGACTTGCGAATCGCCCGAACCGCAAGCAGCCGCTTCTCGGTGTCCACCAAATCGTCTGCCCCGGCGCGAAACACGGCGGAGACTTCGTCGTAAGCGAATTGCTCCTTTTCCCGGAAGACAAACCGGGCGCGGTCCAAAACGAAGTCCAGGATCTTCGATTCCTGATCCGGTGTGACCCCGCGCTTCGGCTTGTGGGTCGCCAGAGCCTTCCCTGCCGCGCCAATTCCGAGCGCGAGCGACACCGGCAGTTTCCTCTCTAAGATGATCTTGACGATGCCCAGCGCTGCGCGGCGCAACGCATAGGGATCGCTCGATCCCGTAGGGGCGATGCCTACCGCCAGGCATCCGACCACGGAATCGAACTTGTCCGCGAGCGCCACGGCACAGCCGGTGAGGTTCCGGGGGATCGGATCATCCAAGCCCACCGGGAGGTAATGGTCATAGATGGCGTCGGCGATCTCGGCAGGCTCGCCCTGCGCACGGGCGTAAAGACCGCCCACGACGCCCTGAAGTTCCGGGAATTCGCGAACCATCTCCGTGGCCAGGTCGCACTTGGCCAACTCGGCGGAACGGTCGACTTCCGCGACATGCGCCTGGTGCATCCCGAGATTGAACCACTGCTCGGCGAGCCAGCGTGCGATATCCCGGACGCGCTCGACTTTGTCCCGGTAGCTGCCGAGGCGGGATTCGTAAGTCACGCGCTCGAGCTTCGGGAGATAGTCGGCGAGCCGACATTTCTGGTCGGCCTCCCAAAAGAACCGGGCGTCGGCGAAGCGCGCCCGCAGGACACGCTCGTGTCCGGCGCGGATGATCCCCTTGGCGTCTTGGCCGGAATTGATGACCGCCAGGAACTGCGAGGCGAGTTCCCCATTCTTCTTTTCGACCGCAAAATACTTCTGGTGGTCGCGCATGACGGTGATCAGGATTTCGTCAGGTAGGCGCAGGAAGGAGGGATCAAAGTCGCCCTGGATGACCGTCGGAAACTCGTTCAGATAAGTCACCAGCCGGCGCAGGTCCGGATCGTCGTGAATACGGTAGCTGCCGCGCTTCGCGAAAGCCGCGAGCTCCCTCGAGATTTTCTCCTGGCGGCGCGACGGGCGAATGATCACGCCGTTGGCGTGCAACTTCGTTTCGTAATCGAGAAAATGGCGCACGCGGATCGCGGCCGACCCAAGGAAGCGGTGGCCCCGCGTACGATTGCCGGCCGCGACGCCCGCCACCTGAAGCTTCAGGGGCTTGCCATCGAGAACGGCCACGAGCCACCGAATCGGGCGAATGAACCGCGGGCCTTCGAGGCCGGTCCAAGTCATCGAGCGTGGCCAGGTCAAATCGTGCACCGCGCGCGGAAGTATGGCGGTGAGGATCTGCTCCGTGGTGCGGCCAACCTTGACCTGCTTGACCGCCAGATATTCGCCCTTCGCCGTTTCGACCAGATAGACGGAGCTAATGTCGACGCGTTGCTTTTCAGCAAAGCTCAGCGCGGCCCGTGTCGGCGCGCCGACGGTATCGTAGGCCACCGATTTGGGAGGGCCGGTCACTTCCAGCTCGACGTCGGCCTGCTTTATCGGAAGTCCCCGGACCCAAGCGGTTAGGCGCCGGGGAGTACTGAAGGTCTCGACGGTTGCATCGCTGGAAAGGTTTTCGGCGGCAAGCAGCTTCTCGAGATTCCGGCGAAGATCCTCCTCGGCCTTGGGCAACATTCCCGCGGGAATCTCCTCACATCCGATCTCAAACAGGAGTTCGATGAGGCGGGGCTTCGCCGGAGGCTTCATGCGTGTACCTCAGGGGCCCCTTCCGAACCCTTCAGCTGCTCGAGGTACCCGGCTGCCGTGCGGCAGGCCAGGGTGCGGACGCGCGCCATAAGCGCAGCGCGCTCCGTGGTGGATATCACCCCTCGGGCATCCATCAGGTTGAACAAATGCGAGCACTTCAGACAGTGATCATAGGCGGCAAGCAGCGGGTAGCGTGACCGGCTCTTCCCTTCCGCCGCCCCAAACCCGTCGAGCAGTTCGCTCGCTTGCTTTTCATGCAACTCGAATTCCGAGCGGATGGCAGCCGCATCGCTTTTGTCAAAGCTGTACTCGGAGAGTTGCTGCTCTTCCAGGAGCCGTATATCGCCATATGTCTTGTCCTCGGACCAGCGCAAGGCATAAACGCTCTCCACGTTTTGCAGAAAGGCGCAGATGCGCTCCAGGCCGTAGGTGAGCTCCACCGAGATCGGATCGAGGTCCATCCCTCCACTTTGCTGGAAGTAGGTGAACTGCGTGATTTCCAGGCCATCGAGAAGCACCTGCCAGCCAATGCCCCATGCGCCAAGCGTGGGCGACTCCCAGTTGTCCTCTTCGAAGCGGATGTCGTGTTTCTTGAGGTCGATGCCCAGGGCCGCGAGGCTCTTCAAGTACAGATCCTGCACCTCCTCGGGCGAAGGTTTGAGGATCACCTGAAATTGCGTGTGCTTGTAGAGGCGATTGGGATTTTCCCCATAGCGACCGTCGGCGGGCCGACGACTGGGTTGCACGAATGCGAC
>JAGWQP010000605.1 GCA_028876805.1 Acidobacteriota bacterium
AGCCGGACCAGCCGAAGCCAAGCTGTCCGAGGCCTTGTCAAAACATCTGAAGCCGGCCGAGGAGACAGCACGGCGGATCGCCGCGAAGAGTGGCTGGACGTACGCTGGAATCGACCCCACACCCGCTCCGCTCGGGGACGTCTCGATCGGCCGTGCTATCGAATCCTTTACCGGCGCAGCATTCGGTTCTAGTGGGACCATGACCGCGGCAGCCATCATCACGCGCGCTGTGCAATCCGTCGCCGTCAAACAGGTCGGTTATTCGGGGCTCATGGTCCCGATCCTAGAAGATAACATCCTGGCCAAACGCTGGGCTGAAGGCACGCTCAACATCGATTCGCTCCTGGCATACTCGGCCGTCTGTGCAGGGGGGCTCGACACGGTGCCGCTGCCCGGCGACGTCACCGAAGAACAGATCGCTCGGATCCTAGGCGACGTAGCCTCTCTCGCCTACAAGTGGCGCAAGCCGCTCGCCGCACGCCTCGTCCCCGCGCCTGGCAAGAAGGCCGGCGATCGCACGGCGTTTGACGACCCCCGTATGGCAAACACGGTCGTCCAGCGGCTTCCGTAATCTTTGTTGACAGTGCGGTCTCAGCTCAAACCGAGCGCATCACGCCCAACTCTTTCTCCTGGATGTCGGCGCCAGTCCGACTATACGTTCCTGTCGATCGCTGAACAGTGCCTCAGGCGGGATCTAAAGATAAACAGGGCACATATCAGCAACGGCGCTACCCACCGTGGCCTAGACGCCCACTCCAGGATGCGAGACCTAATACTTTCGGGATTCTGGCCGAGTCGGGACAATGAGGCCACCTGTGGCTGGTGCCCCGCTCCGTGCTGAAGTTGGCATAGTAGCCCGCGAATTCCCTGGCGACCCCTGCTTCAACTGCATCACAACGGAGCCTTCCAGCACATAAAGAATCGTGTGCGCGCTGTGCCCATTGTCTCGGCGCTGCTCCAGCCGCCGGGCCCGCCCGCCCGGATCTTCGTTCTCGCGCTTGGCGGGGGTCTGGGTTAGCCGATTTCCTGGACCTGGACCGGCCGGTGCTCGTCGTACGATTTCCGCGCGGCGAGGCCCAGCCTCAGTGCCGCCCGCCCATCGATGCCAGTAACCGGCGCCGCTCGGTCTTCGAGCACGGCTTGAACGAAAGCGCGCAGCTCGTTGGTGAAGCTCTCCGTGTACCGATCCATAAAGAAACGGAATGGCAAGTCACGCCGGATCGCCGAACCCGTGCTGATCACCGTTTGGTTGGGATAGCAATTGGCGGTCGCCACGGCTCCGTCGCTGCCCAGGATCTCGACCCGCTGATCGTAGCCGTACGCGGCCTTGCGGCTGTTGTCGATGGTCCCGATTACACCTTTGCGGAAGCGCAGGGTGATTATCGACGTGTCCAGATCGCCGAGCTTGCCGATTTCGGGATCCACCAACACCGTTGCCGCCGTATAGACTTCTTCTACTTCGTCTCCAATCAAAAATCGCGCCATATCGAAATCGTGGATGGTCATATCCAGAAAGATTCCGCCCGACACCTTTATATATGACAGCGGCGGCGGGGCCGGGTCGCGGCTGATGATATGGAGCAAGTGCGGTTTGCCGATTTCACCGCTGGTAACCGACTGGCGCGCGCGCGCGAAATCGGCGTCGAAGCGCCGATTGAAACCGATCTGCAGCTTGACCCCGGCATTGTTAACGGCCGCCAGCGCGGAATCGACTTTCGCAAGATCAAAGTCGACCGGCTTTTCGCAGAAAATGTGCTTCCCGGCTTGCGCCGCCCGCACAATCAGATCCGCGTGGGTATTGGTAGATGAGCAGATTAAGACCGCTTCAATCGTCCGGTCCGCAAGAATCTCTTCGCTCGATCGAGCGACGTTGGGGATTCCACAATGGGCCGCTAACTGCTCGGCGGCCGCGCGGTCGATGTCGGTGATTGCCACGGGAGACGCCTCCGGTAGCCGGAAAGCCAGAGTCTCCGTGTGAACCTTCCCAATCCGTCCTGCGCCGATGATCCCAATCGCAAGTCTTCTTTTCTTCACGCGATGCTCTCGATTCTCAGGCGGAGTTGAAATTCGAGGGAGCGGAGGTACTCTCGATTGCGCCGCGCGCTTTCCTTGGGTGTTCCCATGCCAGGAAGAATGTCCTGCTCCACGAGCACGTAACCCTTGTAGCAGACGTTTTTCAGCCAGCGTAAAACGGCGGCGAAATCGATCGAGCCTCGGCCTAATTCGCAGAACACCCCGTGGCGCAGCGCCTCGAAATAGTCCCACTGGAGTGTTCGCGCGCGCCCGGCCACCTCTGGGTGACAGTCTTTCAAATGCACATACCACACGCGATTGCCGAAGCGCTCCAGCCCGCTTACCACATCGAAATCGGCGGCGCCGTAGGCGTAATGGCCGGTGTCAAAGACCAGCCCGATTAGGTCGGGATCTGTCAATTCCAAGAACCGGGCAATTTCATCCGGCCGCTCCACGTAACCTGCGCAATGATGGTGGAAGACTGTACGAAGTCCCGTTTCCTCGAGCACCGCACGTGCCACCCTGTTGGCTCCCGCGGTGAAGGTCTTCCACTGCGCGGTACTCAGACCCATACCGGCTGTAATGCGCCCTGCGTTCGCAGTGCGTTCCCTCACCGTGCCATTCGTGTCCGCCAACACGAGATAAGGTGGTGGATCGCCGGCGACAGCGGCCAACAGCCGGGCTGTCTTTATCGCGGTGATGCCGGCTTCGTGCGCCCGCGGATCGTTCAGCGCCACAGGCACAAATGCGCCGAGCATGACCAGGCCGCGTTTGGTTAACTCTAGGCTAAGCACAGTGGGATCGGTGGGCATGTAGCCCCAATCGCCCAATTCGGTGCCGGTGTAGCCCGTCTCGACCAGCTCATCGAGCATCCGGCTAAAACCGATCGGTATCGCCTTGGTCTGTTCGAATTCGAGGGTACCCCACGAGCAAGGACCATTCCCGACCCGCAGCTCTCCCATCAGAGGTAGTACCGCTCCTTCCTCCGCGCTTCTTCGTAGGCCACGCGAGCTTCGCGCACCTGCCGGATCTCGGAAACTTCCGCAACCGCCACGTCCCACCAGGAATCGTAACCGGGCACGCTCGCGTCGCGCTCGGTTTCCACCACAATTACGCTGATGCGATCCGCCGCCTTGGCCTCCGCTAGCGCCGCCTTGAACTCGGCCAGACCATTAGCGCGGATGGCGTACGCTCCGAGGCTGCGGGCGTTGGACGCATAATCGACCGGCGCGTAGTAGCGCGTTCCGAAGCCGGCGCTGCCCAGCGACTCGCTCAGCCCGCCAATACTCCCGAAGCCGTGATTGTCCACTAAAATAATGATGATCTTAACGTTCTCCTGCACCGCGGTGGCGATCTCGGACGGCATCATCAGATAAGTGCCGTCGCCCACAAACGCGTAGATCTCGCGATCTGGATCCGCCATCTTCGCGCCGATCGCGCCTGGGATCTCGAATCCCATACACGAGTAGCCATACTCGAGCTGGTAGCCGCCCGGCGTACGCGTCCGCCAGAGTTTGTGCAAATCTCCGGGGTGGCTGCCCGCCGCGGAAAGCATCACGTCGCGGGGCCTGCAAGCTTCCCAAATGGCGCCGATTACTTCGCTCTGCGCGGGACGCGGCCGAAGATTCAAATGGAAGAGGCGGTCGACCTCCGATTCCCAGGCCGCTTTTTGGGATGCCACTTGGTCGGCATATGCGGGGCTTACGCGATACCCTTGAAGCGCGGCGGAAAATTCTTCGAGCGCAACCCGCGCATCCGCCACGACCGGGACGGCGGAAGCCTTGTAGGCGTCAAACTCCGCCACGTTGATGTTGATGAAGCGGAGACCGGGATTCTGGAATGCGGTTCGGCTGGCGGTGGTGAAGTCCGAATACCGCGTGCCCACGCCGATCACCAGGTCGGCCTCGCGTGCTAAGCGGTTGGCGGCCGCCGTGCCCGTCGCCCCGACCCCGCCCAGGCACTGCGGATGATCGTAAGGGAGCGCGCCTTTGCCCGCTTGGGTCTCGCCGACCGGAATGCCGGTCTGCGCGGCAAAACGCGCCAGCACGTCGCAGGCTTCGCTGTACAGCGCGCCGCCACCGGCGATCAGAAACGGTCTACGGCTGGCACGCACCGCCTCGACGGCGCGGGCGAGCGAAATGCGGTCCGGCTCGGGGCGCCGAATCAGCCACACCCGACGGCGAAACAACTCCTCCGGAAAATCGAAAGCCTCTGCCTGAACATCCTGCGGCAAGGCGAGCGTGGCGGCCCCAGTCTCCGCCGGTGAGGTCAGCACCCGCATCGCCTCGGGAAGCGCGCTGATGATCTGCTCGGGCCGATAGATGCGATCCCAGTACCGCGATACAGGCCGGAAGCAGTCGTTGACTGAAATGTCTTGAGTGCACGGCGATTCCAGTTGCTGCAGCACGGGCGCGACGTTGCGGCGGGCGAAGATGTCGCCAGGTAGGAGCAGCACCGGGAGTCGGTTGATGGTGGCCAGCGCCGCGCCCGTGATCATGTTGGTGGCGCCGGGTCCGATCGAAGAAGTGCAGGCAAACGCGCGCAGCCGGTTGGTCATCTTGGCGTAGCCCACGGCCATGTGCACGCCGGCCTGCTCGTTGCGCACCAGGATGTAGGGGAAATCGGGATTCTGCTGCAGTGCTTCGCCAATCCCGGCTACGTTGCCATGGCCAAAAATGCCAGCCATGCCTCGGAAAAACGCATCCTGCTTACCGTCCCGTTCCACGTACTGATTTTTCAGAAAGGCGATGATGGCCTGCCCGGTGGTAAGCCTTCGCATAGAAGTCATGATGGCATCGGCTTCTTGTCGGGGTCGGGAAGCATGAAGTCCCGCACGAAAGCGAGCAGTTCCGCATACGATCCGATGAAGGTGCGCAGCGTGCGGACGGTGGCCCCGTATTGATCGCATTCCTCGACCGCCAGCCCATTCTCATCATAAGCTTTGCGAAAATCGGGGAGCTTCGAGCACAGCTCTCCGATAATCCGCGGGTCGACGGGATTCTGCATTCGTTCCTTGACTTCGATATCCGACTGATTAAACAGCACCTGCCATTGGTGCGGAATGGTCAGGATCAGATCGCCGCCGATCAACTCCGACCAGTGCAGGTGATGCCGGTAGGCCGCCGCCAGCAGGCGCGCCCGGTAGCCGCGCTGCTGGAAGATCGCATACGCTTTCTTGATGGTCGCGATGCCTGCCCAGTCGAGGTATCCCGGCGTGATCAGGACGTCGTCGCGTTTCACGACGGCTTTGAGCCAGTCATCTAGCCGCCCGATCATGATCGTGCACACCGGGAACATGCGGCCGATGTCTTTCCCTTCGGCGCTGCGGCGGGCGAATCCCCACTCCACCGCCTCGGCGACCGCGATCGCCTGCGGCACGGTGAAGCATACCGTGGCGTTCACGTTCACTCCGCGATAAGTGGCTTCCTCGATCGCCTTAATTCCCGCCTGTGTCACCGGGATCTTGACCTGGATATTAGAAGCCAGCTCGCGAAAATGCAGCGCTTGCGTGATAATCGCATCGGCGTTGCGATAGAAAGTCGGATTCGTCTGCACCGAAAGCCAGCCTTTTCTTCCCTGCTCCCGCTCAAAAACCGGCGCCAGCAGGCCCGCGGCCTTGACGGCCATTTCTTCAATGAGCTTCCAGGTGATCTCTACCTCACCCCACTCGCGGTTTTCGGTGATCATCTGGGCGATGCGTTCGCGCCACGCGCCGAGTTCCTTCTTCAGGACCGCCAGCACGATGGTCGGATTGCTGGTCGCGCCCACGGCGCCATTGGCGATGGCGTAGCTCAATTCTTGGATGGAACAGGAATCATTCCAGTAATCGGTGCGTGTGGTGGCGGCCGTCTGGTGTAGAGCACTGAGCCGCTCGCTCATTTTGCCACCTGGCGCTGAAAAAGCGGAAGGCGCGGGTCTTTTCCGGACCAAGTTTGACGAACCCAGGCGTACTCGGGGTCATCACTGGCGGCCATCGAGCGGGCCGAGCCGGCGAGGACGTTCAGATAATACACGTTGTAACCGTGAGCCGCGACCACCGGATGATAGCCTTCGGGAATCAAAACCAATTCGCCGTCGCGAACCGTGAGCGTGGCGTCCAACCTCCGGTCACCGGTATAGACGCGCTGGATCGCGTAGCCTTCGGGACGGTCGATTCGATAGTAGTAAATCTCCTCCAAATCGACTTCCGCCGGTGGATTGTGGACATCGTGTTTGTGGGGCGGATAGCTCGACCAATTGCCGCTGGGAGTATAGACTTCTACAACCAGCAGACGATGCGCAGGAAATTCTGGCCCGATGATCTTGTGGATCTGGCGCGTGGCATTGCCCCCGCCGCGGATCTCGACTTCAATATCAGCCGGAGTAATCAGGCGCGCGGCGTGCTCCTGTTCCGCCTTGCAATAGCAGAAGGCCGCTTCGCACGCGGTTTGGGCGGTCAGCGTGAAGCTAGAATTTACCGGCAGATACAGCGCATGCGGCATGCCTTCGAATACGCCGCCGCGACCTCCGACGGAATCCCACTTGCCGTGCGAAGAAGCAACCAGGCAGCAGCCCGCCAGCATGACCATGCATAATTCATTGCCGCCCGTCTCGGCTGACTGGCTCTCGCCGGACGCGAATCTGTGAACTCGAAAGTTTACAAATTGAAAACCGACCTCTTCTCGCTTCACATCCATCGAAATACTATTGGAGCGCGAGTCCGATTTCTTTTGAA
>JAGWQP010000606.1 GCA_028876805.1 Acidobacteriota bacterium
CGCGGCCGGCGCCGGCCGAGGCAATCGGCAGATCGCCCTGCCAGCCGCTGGTCACGACCACGTACCCGGCCTGATACACCGAACCATCCCCCGGATCGGCCAGTTCCAAGTCCCCAGGGCCGCCGGCAAGCACAAATCGTGTGAATCGGCCCACGAAGCGGGGGTTGCCGCGATTGGTGACATCATAAACGAGGGTGCCGTTCGCCTTGGTCATATCGGCCGGTTTGAGAATGGTGAACGTGGTGGTGTAGGTGACCTTGCCGTTCGGATCCCGCGGCGCGAACTCGATGTCGGTGATCCCTCGGTTGCGGCGGTCCCGAGGGTCGAGCTCGCCCGTAGCCGTGCCCTTGACGATTTCGTAGGCGCCCCTGGTCCCGAACACCTTTCCTTGAAATGCCGGATACGTCTTGGCGACGGTGATTTTCACGACCCGAGCGCGGACCGGCTCGGGCGCTAAAACGAGCGCGCCAAGCCCCGCGAAGATCTCGATCCGACCAATGAACCGCTCAAAGCGCGACATCGGACCATCCCCCCTTACTTCAATTTGTCGGCCACGCGGGCCAGGCCGGCTTTGGCGCAGGCCTCGTCCATCTCCCACCCGGGCGCTCCGCTCACGGCCACCGCTCCGATCACTTCTCGGCCGACCAGGATCGGCAGACCACCGCCCATGTCGATGGTGCCTTCGATCGGCGGATTGGGCATCGTTCCTTCGACCAGCGGACGCGAGCTGGCGGTCTTGGCGGACCAGCCCTCAACTACTTCTTTTGAAGGCTTCCTGTAAACCAATGCAGTATAGGCCTTTTTGCGGCTTACATCGAAGCGGTGCAATTGGGCTCCGTCGTCCTGGAGCGCGATGATGGTGCGCCCCGTGGCGTCGAGGACGGTGACGGCGCATTGGTAATTCTCAGCACGGCACTTTTCCAGAGCTCCCTGGGTGATTGCCATCGCCATATCGAGCGAAAGCGCTTTGTGAACAATCAACCCTTGTTCGGCGCGAGCGCAGGTCGCGCCCGCGAGCAGGGTGGGCACCAGTGTTGCCCAAAAACGATTAGACATCGGTCGTCTCCTCCCGAGGAGTGGTTTCGATTATGACTCCAGTCTCTCGCCCTGTCCAGCCTGTCCGAGTCTGCCCGGACTGCCCGACTGCCCGGCGCGGGGTTGACTTCACTCGCGTCCCGCACCTAGAATGAAACCCACCAGGGAACCATTGAAAATGAACCGCACGCTGAGAGTCTTGGTCGGGCTCATGGGGAGCCTGACGCTCGTGGTTGCGCAACCTTCCGCACAGACCACTTCGACCACACTCGACCGTATGACTGCCGACGGCAAAAGCTCGCAGGAACTGGCCCGGTATGTATTCGACAGTCATGGTTGCAAGAGCTGCCACACCGTGGGTGCGAACGGGAAACTGGGATTTACGGAGCGGGGAAAGCAGATCGGCAAGGGCTTTGAAGGCTGCATTTCCCTGCTGACGGCGATGAATCTCATCGCCCAGGTGCCCGAGGGCCAGCGTACCGCCACGCAAAAGCAAAAGGCCGCGCGCTTCGAAGAGTTCGGCTGTACCTTCTGCCACAGGATCACCCCGGGCAAAATGGCCCTGACCGAAGTGGGGACCAAGCTCACCCACCTTCATCTAGGTTGCGTCGACGTCGAAAAGCTGGTGGCCAGCCAGCCCCCAGCGCATCGCTGATTGGCCGTTTTTGGGAGGAGGATCCGGATGCATCTCGGACTGCGGAAAGCGTTACCGATTACCGGCTTGCTGGTACTCATTACCGGATTCGTCGCGACCACCCCTCGAGCGCAATCGCTCAAGGTGAAAAGTGCTGGCGGTTCTCGAGTGCCGACCTTCTCTACCGCGGATCTCTCGCGGACGGGCATCTTCTATGCCGGCGGAAAATACGTCGGCGAGCCCGGTAAAGAAGTGATGGGCGGTGACGCTTATGTAGAAGTCTGGGTTCCCAAGCAGATCCGGCATCCATATCCGATCGTTTACATCCATGGAGCCGGCCAGACTGCGACCGACTGGCTCGAGACGCCCGACGGTCGAGCCGGCTGGGCCTACTATTTCGCCAAACAGGGCTACGTCCAATACCTCGTGGATTCGCCGGCGCGCGGCCGATCGCCCTACGTGCCCGGCCACGACGGCAATCTCACCATTCGCACCGCGGCCAACCTGGAAGCGACTTTCACTGCGTCGGCCAAGAAGGGCGATTTTCCACGCGCCCATCGGCACACACAATTTCCGGGCACCGGCCTGATGGGCGACCCGGTGTTTGACGCGTTCGCCAAGACCCAGGTGCAATTTCTGCAAGGCGGCGGCCCGGCTTCGCAGGATGAACTCAGCCGCGACGCCTTCGTGGCTCTGCTGGACAGGATCAAAACCCCAGTGATCATCCTGTCTCACTCCCAGGGCGGTCCCGTGGGCTGGCTGATGGCCG
>JAGWQP010000607.1 GCA_028876805.1 Acidobacteriota bacterium
AACGGCTCCAGCGCTCGCCGCAACTTTTGCACGGCTCGGAATACGCTGTGTTTGGCCGCACCCGGCTGGCAACCGAGGAGGCGGCTCACGTCTTCGATGGAAAGGCCCTCAAAGTGCCTCAGAACGAAGGCTGCCCGTTCGGCGGCACTCAATTCGTTCATGGCTTCGGCAACCCGCGTGCGCACCTCGCCGCTCAACGCCAGCCGGTCAGGTGCCGGCGCACAGGACGCCGCGCGTTGTTCGGCAGCGTCGTTCGCCGAGAGCTGTTCGCCATGGCGCTTTCGAGAGCGCACCATATCGAGTGAGCAGTTGACGGCGATCCGATACAGCCAGGTGCCGAAACTGGCGCGTTCATCGAATTTGCGAAGCTGCCGGTATGCACGGAGCAGGCTCTCCTGCACCACGTCCTCGGCGTCCGACCCGTTTCCGGTCATACGATAGGCCAGACGAAACAAGCCGCGGCTGTGGCGCTCGACGAGCACACGAAATGCCTCGGTGTCTCCTGCTCGTGCTCTGGTGACGAACGCCCGGTCGGCGATTTCCATCCGGCTGTTCGTTAGACTCGCGCGGCGCGAAGCGGTTAGTGGGGAATTAGGGCCGCCAGCGGCGTCTATTCGCATTCTTCATCCGTGGCCGTCGGTTGACCGCAACCTGGCGCGCCGATTCTGACGCTTGCGAGACGGATGCTGCCGCGACTTCCGGTAGGCGCGGGGCGACCACCGCGTTTCCGGGCCCGGATGGATCCTCCGTCCCGCTTAAGCCAGGCCCCTCATCGGTCCCCCGACGAGCGCGCAGCAATCCTGGGCCGTCGTCGAAGCCGAAAGCCCAGAAGGCCGGCAACGGCTGCCCATCGTTATCGGGCGGCCCGATGGCTTTCGAAGGGGAAGCCGTCAGCCCAATCGATAGGATAGCCCACCCGAAGGTTGGAGGGATCACGGGAACCGTCGGGTGGATTCAGTTCGCGCGCCACTCCGCCGGTCGGGAGTGGCGGCACAGCTATCCCTGTGAGTTTCTGGATTGGTTCGGCAAGGCCTGGCGCACCAGTGACTTCTGGTTAAAGCCCCGCCCCGGGCGGGCGATCGCCTGATTGGGACAGCTCGACGGCGCGCTCTTCGCCACCGTCTGTGGAGCTGTGTCTGGTTGGCTCCCCGGGGAGACCCGGCTCTTACCCTTTACCGTGATGCTTGAGCCTCTGGGTCCGGCCAAGTGCTAGAGCTTCCTGGTCAAGTTTTCCTACCAGGGCGGAGGTCCAGGTTTTGGCGTGCCAAGCAGGCACGGCTGGGAACCGCGCTCAAATCGACGAACGCTCAACGATCTGTCCACACCAGGTTCGCAGTTCTTTAAGACCAGGCGCCGGTATCCGGAGCCCCCGTCGGACCCGGTTGAATCCGACTAAGCCGTCCCGGGCTTAGCAAGTCGTAGGTCGCGGTGACTGCCGGACGTAGATCGCGGCCGCCCGAGATGCCCTCTGCAAGATACGGATCCGGTGACTCAACCGCTTGATCCTCACCGCCAAACCTCGGCCAGCCCTGGCCCGACCACGCCAAGCGATATCGTCTCAACCGGGCTCGGTTCTCCTGGAGCCCGCTCGAACTCGCGCAATTTCTTCGTTGACGGGATCAGTTGCACTCATCCTGGGAATTGGTGCAAAAAGGAAAGGATCATGCCCGACCACGAAGTCCCGGTTTTGATTGTAGGCGGCAGCCTGGTCGGATTGACCACGGCCATGCTCCTCGGACACCATGGCGTTCGCTCGCTCACAGTGGAGCACCATCACGGAACGTCCATCTATCCCAGGGCTGCGCAAATGAGCCAGCGCACGATGGAGATTCTGCGCACGGTCGGGCTCGAACAGCCGGCGCGCCAGAAGTCCGAGGAGCAGTTCGTGCAGGATGGGGCGGTGATGGCCGTCGAGACGCTCGCCGGAAAGGAACTCGCATGGTACGTCCCCAATCTAAACGAGGGGATTCGCGATGTCAGCCCGACCGTGCGTGTCTTTCTTACGCAATTGCTGCTTGAACCTCTGCTAATGACCCGCGCCGAAGAGTTGGGAGCGGAGCTCCGCTTTGCGACCGATCTGATCTCGTTCGAGGAGGATTCCTCGGGGATCACGGCGATCATCCGTAACCGCCAAAGCGGTCAGACTTCGGCCGTGCGGGCGCGCTATCTGGTGGCCGCCGATGGCGCTCACAGCCGCATCCGCGAGCGCCTTACCATCCGCATGTTGGGGCGCGGCGAGCTTTCCAAAAGTGTCACCATTTATTTCCGAAGCGATGTCGGGCCGCTGTTGCGTGGGCGGAACCTGAGCGTCATCTACGTTTACAATTCCGCGCTGACAGGCTTTTTCCGTATCGAAAAGCCTTTCAATTCGGGATTTCTGGCGGTCAATTCCGTGGGTCCTCCCGACCGCGCCGTGACCGACGTCTGGACCGGCCTGACTGACATGCGCTGCCACGAACTGATCCGCGCGTCGCTTGGCGTAGATGATGTGCCCATCACGATCGAGAACGTGATGAAATGGCAGGCCACCGCGCATACGGCCGAACGCTTCGATCACGGCCGGATCTTTCTGGCCGGCGACGCCGCGCACCTCATGCCGCCCAACGGCGGTTTCGGCGGCAACACGGGCGTCCAGGACGCCCACAATCTGGCCTGGAAACTCGCCTTGACGCTCAAGGGTAAGGCCGGATCCGGTCTGGTTTCCACCTATGACGCCGAGCGCAGACCGATCGGCGCGCTCACGGTGGAACAGGCCTACTCGCGGTACGTCACCCGCTGGGCGCCATACCTGGCGGCCGCAGGCATGCAGCCGATCGAGGACGACCTCGACATTGACCTGGGATATCGCTATCGTTCAGCAGCCGTGATCCTCGATGGCGCTGACGACGGCCGGCTGCTCGAGGCGACGCGTCAAACCAAGGGACGGCCGGGCACGCGCGCGCCACATCTGGTTCTGAAGCGAAACAGGGCCGAGATTTCTACGCTCGATCTATACGGTGGCCGCTTCGTCTTGCTGTCCGCGCCAGGGGATACCGAGTGGACCGCGGCGGCTCGCGATGCCGCTCACCACGCGGACCTCGAACTGGACATCCACCAGATCCTCGAGCCGGGTTTCGCCGAAGCTTACGGCATCGGACCGAACGGCGCGGTTCTGGTACGACCGGATGGGATCGTTGCCTGGCGCGCGCAAGACGCCCTCAGCGCTTCGGTATCGGTCATCGCGCAGGTATTCGGGCAAGTGTTGTGCCGGGCCCCGAAGTAGCGCCGGCAGCGGGGTTATGCTGATAGGAGAGACCGATGCTAGTCCACATCATCGTCAGCTGGTTCGTCAGCGCCCTCGCCCTATGGGTGGTCGCGCAGATCATTCCGGGTATCGAGGTTCATGGTTTGGGCGCGGCTCTACTGGCGACCGTGATTATCGCCATTGTCAACGCCACTTTTGGAATCGTTCTCAAGGTGCTGACCTTCCCGCTTACGCTGTTCACGCTCGGACTTTTCCTCTTGGTAGTGAACGCCTTCCTGTTGAAATTGGCCTCTCTGTTTACGCCCGGATTCTCGGTTCGCGGTTTTCTATCGGCGTTTTTCGGTTCTATCGTGCTGACCATTCTCACCAGTGTGCTTCGTAATCTGGTATTTTTGCCCCCGCCCGGCACCATCCGTCTGTGACGCGGCAGGGGGCACAGCGGTTTGGCTACGGCTTCATCCGGGCTCGCAGACACGGGCGGTGAGACATGGCTGGACCGCGTATTGCAGGAGCTCGTTACGATGTCCACGGACGAAGGTTATCGGTCGCTACTTATGGGCGTCAGAAAGCTCGTCATGTACGTGGCAATCTGGCGACCGAGCGCTACTAGCGTCCTGCCGCAAATCCTGGTTGCTGTGAACGAGCTCGGTTTGCGGTAGGCGCACGTCGAGCACCATCAGGGTCCACCGGGAAGATCCCATCACGGAGCGCCGCCAGGCGCTCCTTCGGCGGTGATCTGGTTATAGAGAGTTGTTCATTGAGGCCGCGGGCCGTAGTGAGGTTCCAGGCGGCCTACTTCGTAGGCCCCGAGATCCGGCGCCAGTCCGGTGAAATCGTCATTAATGTTGGGCAGTCGAACACCGGCGTCCACCGGCACCGAACCCCGATGTCAACGTGGTACCCGCGGCGTTGCTGTCGGTTAGACTCTTGAGGTCGAACCGTATGTTCGACCGGACCAGTTCCTCGAATCGCGCCTGAGCTCGTCGGGCTCGGCAGCGATGATCGGCAACCCGGCGGGTCTTGCGCCGTCGCTATCCATGTAGATTTCCGGAGGCTCTCCTCCTCGTCCTTGACGTGGATGATCCGGGACCAGCCAGAACCGCTCGCCACCTGCTTCGACAAGGGCTCCAGATTGGCTTCTTTTGTTCCCAGAGGGGGACCAGTGCCGCCGTCAAACCGGCTAAGATTAGCGAAACCTTGAGGACCATAGAGAAAGCGCCACATGGATATTCAGCACCCTCGCTGATCCGTTCGGCGAGTGTGACGGACAACCTGGGGTTAGTGTATAGTGATCGGGACGGCGGGCCAGCAGTTGGATGAGCTCGAGCCGCGATCTTTCTGGAGATCTCGTACTATGCCTGGCGCCCGCACATCGAAGTCTTCAGGGTACAGGGTCCGATGAGGCATCGTGAAGACCGGGTGAACCGAATCATTACGGTCAGCTTGCTTTTCGGAGCCCAGCTATGCTCCTACATGATTCGCTACACGCTCAGTATCGTGGCACCGACGCTGATGACGCTGTACCATCTGTCGCCCCAGACGATGGGTTACATTCTGTCCGGATGGAATTGGTCGTACACGGCCGGCCTGCTGTTCGTGGGGCCGGCGGTCGACCGCTTCGGCGCTTGGATCGTGATGGGCTCGGGTTCGGTGGTCTGGGGAGTCTCCACAATCGCGCTGCCCGTAGCCACGACCGCCACCTCTCTGTTCCTGCTGCGAATGATCTTTGGATTTGGGCATAGCATGCTGATCCCCGCGGGCGCGAGCGCGATCTCACGTAGATTTAACGTCAAGGAGCGAACCAGGGCGGTCGCGATAGCGTTCACGGGTAACCAGGTAGGGCTCGCAGCCGGCGCCACCGTCGCTGCCTTTTTGCTGGCTCATCTCGGCTGGCAGGCTGTATTCTACGGCGTGGGCGGCGCCAGTCTCCTATTCACGCTTGCCTGGTTTGCCTTTTATCCGGACCAGCGGATCGGAAGGCTCCCGGCCCCAAGCGGAGGGATTCGCCGCATTTCTTGGCTTTCCCTACTACGCTATCGCTCGACCTGGGGTATAGCGTTCGGCCAGATGGGATACCTGTATGCGTACTTCTTCTTCGTGAGCTGGCTCCCGGGGTATCTCGTTCTGGAACGAAAGATGACGTTACTCGAGTCCGGAATCGCCGCTGCTCTCCCGTTCTGGGTGGGAATGCTGGGCACGCTGGGGGGTGGCTGGCTGGGGGATCATCTGATTCAACGCGGGGTGACGACAACCGTCTCCCGCAAGAGTATCATTGGTGCCGGGCTGATGACAGCGACCGTGCTGGTAGTCGTCGCGGCCTACACCGCGCAGAGCTGGCTGGCTGTGGCGCTTCTCACGCTGTGTGTGGCCTCTCTGCGCCTGACCACCGGTTCGGTCAACTCGCTCCCGATTGACCTCGCGCCCCCTGCGGCGGTCGCGTCGCTGACCTCCATTCAAAACGTGTTCGGCAGCATCGGCGGACTGCTGGCGCCGATCGTCACCGGCCGCATTGTCACACTCACCGGATCTTTCGTGACCTCTTTGCTGGTGGCGGGCGGTATGGCGTTGTTTGGGGCCATCTCCTATCTATTTATCATGGGTGATATTCGCAAGGACTCAATCACACCTGCGGGTTCTTCGGTGATATCCCGAGCCTCGTCTTCAACAGCGGTCTAGGCGAACAGCGAGCCGGGCGGCGGTTTAGTCAAATCGGCGGTCCGGCCGAACAACTGGAGAGGGGACGGATGATGCCCTACGAGGACCTACGACATTACCTCCGAGTATTGGAAGAAAAAGGACTCCTCTGCCACGTGAAGGCCGAGGTCGACAAAGATTGGGAGATCAGCGCGGTTTGCCGGCGCACCTTCCGGACCATTGCCCAGGAACGCCGCCCGGCCCTCATGTTCGATTGCATCAAAGGGTATGACATCCCGCTAGTGGTCGGCATCCTGGGCGGCTCCCGCGAAATCTATGCCACCGCCCTCGAGACCGATCAAGCCGGCGTCTGGGATAAGTGGGCACGGGCCAATAATCCGGTGCCCCCTCGGTTGGTGGAGAGCGGGCCTTGCCAGGAAGTGGTTCACATGGGAGAAGAGGCGAATCTCGAGATGCTGCCTGCTCCGGTGTGGACAGTGGGTCAGGATCCCGGCCCCTATCACACCTCCCCCTTCGTCATTTCCCGCGATCCGGAAACGCGCGTCCGGAATGTGGGAACATATCGGGTTCAGGTCAAAGGCCCCCGTAAAGGCGGAATGATGATCAATCCGCGTGCCGGCATGCGGCAGCACATCCAAAAAAATGAGTCCCAAGGTTGCGCCACCGAAGCCGCCATCGTTTTCGGCACCGATCCGACGATCGGTCTTACTTCGGTCAGCCCGTTTCCGGTGGGAGTGGATGAGCTCGCGGCGGCGGGCGGCATCCGCGGCGAATCGGTCAAGGTGGTCAAATGCCTGACCGTTGACCTCGAGGTGCCGGCTACGGCGGAAATCGTCGTCGAAGGCAGAGTCCCTTGTCAGGCTCGGGAACCGGAAGGGCCCTTTGGGGAGTATGCGGGCTATATGGGCGCGGGGGGAAACAATCCGGTGTTTGAGGTCACCTGCATTACTCACCGGCGTAACCCGATCTATCAGGCCTTTCTCAGCCAGATGCCTCCAAGCGAGTCCAGTTGCATCAAGAGCATGGGACGCGAACTCGAGGTCCGCCGCCATCTTGTCCGCAATCTCGGGCTTCCCATCGAAGATGTTTGTTTCACCGAAAGCAGCGGCGCGGCGGCCACGGTGATTATTTCCATGCGGAAGCAGAACCGGTTCCAGCCGCTGAAGGCCATGATGGGAGTCTGGTCCATGACTGCCGGAATCGGCAAGCTCGTAATCGTGGTGGATGAAGATATCAACATCCATGACCCGTTCCAGGTTGATTGGGCGCTTGCGTTCCGAATGCAGCCGGCCACCGACGTGCGCATCGTGAGGGATACAGACCCCATTAATTTGGATCCGTCACAGCCGATGAAAGAGGGGAAACCGGTATTGCCCGCCGACCAGGTAAGTTCGAAGCTCGGTATTGACGCCACGCGCAAACATCCGTATCCAGCGCCCTCGCTGCCGCCCAACGAACACTTGGACCGGGTCGCCGCCAATTGGGAACGATACGGCATTCGGGAAGTGAAGCGATAGTCGCGAATCCGGGTGAGGGAAACCGACAATCTCGGTGATGCCATCGACCGCGAGGGCGATCGCGATGAACCCGCCCTGATCGATCTAGGGGGCCAAGCGCCACCTGAGACCTATTCATTCCGGCAGCTTGATGAACTGAGCGATGCGGTCGCGCGCGGTCTGGTGGCACGCGGCCTCGGCAGCGGCGATCGCGTTGCCATAGCGTCCGCCAACCGGGTGGAGTATCTGGCGGCATTCCTGGGCGCCATGCGGGCCGGTCTTGTCCCGGTGCCGGTGAATATCAAGCTGCCGCCCGCAGGCGTAGAATATGTCATCCGGGATGCGGATGCCAAGTTGGTCTTATCGGATGCCGAGCGGACCCAAATTTGTCCGCCAGACTTTCCGCTGGTGAGCTTCGGCCGGCGAGGTGAGAACGGATTCGAGCGCTTGTTGTCGCCGGGGCCATTCACTGCGGTGCGTCCCGCGCCCCGGCAGCCGGCGATGTTTATGTACACCTCGGGATCGACCGGCAAGCCGAAGGGAGTGGTGCTGTCGCATGAAAGTCACCTGTGGGTGCTCCAGATGCGGCGGCGGCCATCGTCCGCGCCGAGGCAGCGACTCCTGGTCGCGGCTCCCCTCTACCACATGAATGGCCTGGCGACGGCCCACGCCGCGCTTGCGCAGCACGACTCAGTCGTGCTGCTGCCTCGTTTCACCCCCGCCCAGTACCTGGAGGCGATCGGCCGGTACCGGTGCACCGCGCTCAGCGCCGTGCCACCGATGATGGCCATGATGCTGCGCGAAAACGAGCTCGTCCGGCGCACCGACCTCTCCTCGGTAACCGCAATTCGCCTGGGTTCGGCGCCGGTATCCGCGGCACTCGACCAGGCACTCCGCAGACTCTTTCCGCGCGCCCAGATCAACAACGTGTTTGGCACGACCGAGTCCGGCCCCATCACCTTCGGACCGCATCCCGAAGGCCTCACACCCCCTTCCCGCTCCGTCGGTTGGGCTCATCCTCAGGTGCAGCTACGCTTAGTTGATGGCGACAACTTGGCAGCCGAGCAGGGCGTGCTGCACATCAAATGCCCGGCCTTGATGAATGGCTATCACAAGCTGCCGGAATCGACCGGGAAGGTCATGACCGCAGACGGGTATTATGTGACAGGCGATGTTTTCAGCCGTGATTCCCAAGGATTTTACTTCTTCTTGGGCCGTGCGGACGATATGTTTGTGTGTGGCGGGGAGAACATCTACCCGAGCGAAGTCGAGAAAATGTTGGAACGGCATCCGGCTGTCCAACAAGCCTGTGTCGTCGGGGTTGCCGATGAGATCAAAGGTCACAAGCCCGCCGCTTTCGTTATCCTCAAGCCGCACGCAGTGGCCAGGGAGGATGAAATCAAGAGTTACGCACTGGCCAACGCTCCGCCTTATCAGCACCCACGGTGGGTCTGGTTCGTAAACGAACTTCCCCTGGCGGGGACGAACAAAATCGACACTAAGCGACTGATCCAACTCGCCGAGGAGCGAATCGCGGCGGAACAAGAGGCGGCAGCAACGGATACGTGATGAGAGCAATGGTGTTGTGGGAACAGGGTAGGACGGCGAGGCCCATGCTGGAAGCCGGCTTCCCCGATCCGGTAGCCGTCGAAGGTGACGTGCTGGTTAGGGTCCGCGCTACCTCCCTCAACTACCACGATGTCTTCACGAGTCGCGGCATGCCCGGGATCAAGATCCGCTTGCCGGCGATCATGGGGCTCGATTGCGCGGGAGAGATTGCTGAAGTTGGGGCCGGCGTCGAAGGCTGGTCTGTCGGCGACCGTGTACTGGTGGATCCGAGAAATCGGGTAGATGGCGGGCTGATGGGCGAGACTATGCATGGCGGGCTTGCCGAGCTTTGCCGGGTGCGGGCGCATCAGCTGATAAGAATTCCAGACCACGTGAGCTACGTCGATGCCGCGGCTTTGCCGTGCGCGTACGGATCGGCCTTACGAATGATGTATACGATCGGAGGCGTGTCCAAAGGCGAGAGAGTCTTGATTCTCGGCGCCAGCGGCGGGGTCGGAGTGTGCTCGATTCAGCTCGCCAAACTCGCCGGAGCCACCGTAATCGGTTGCGCCGGCACGGCTGAGAAAGTAGCCCGGCTCGAGCAGTTGGGAGCCGACTATACCGTCGACTATGTCGAGCGGGACTTTGTCGAGGAGGTTTACGCGCTCTTCGGCAAACCCTCCCGACGCGGGGCCGGCATGAATCAAGGGGTCGATGTGGTGGTGAACTACACTGGCGGTGACACCTGGGTCAAGTCCCTGCGTTGCCTGCGCGTCGGCGGACGGTTACTCACCTGTGGAGCGACCGCGGGTTACGATCCACCCGAAGACATCCGATTCATTTGGACGTTCGAGCTGAAGATTCTAGGGTCGAATAGCTGGGACCGCGAGGACCTGATCCGGGTGCTCGATCTGGTCGCAAGCGGCGAGTTGAGAGTGATCGTGGAACGGACTTTTCCGCTGGAGGAGGTCCCGGAGGCGTTGCGGCAGATCGAGAACCGTGAGGTATTCGGAAAGCTCGTGGTGACGCCATGAGCGATGGACCGCTCAACCGGCAACAGATTCAAGAGCGGCTCCTCGATTCTCCCTTCAACGCTTTCTTGGCCCTGGAGGTTGTCACAGCCGATCCCACCAAGGCGGAAGTGGTCATGCGGCTCAAGATGCGGCCCCAGTTCGAGCGATTGGCCGGAACGGGGATATGGCACGGCGGGCCGATTGCGGCGGCCATCGACATTGTCGGCGATTATTGCCTCGCTATGCTGTTCGGCAAGCCGGTGCCGACGACCAATCTCCGGGTGGATTACCTGAGGCCCGGAAAACAGACGCTCACTTTGGTCGCGCACATTCGGCGTAGTGGCAAGACCCTGGCTGTGGTGGATGTCGATGTGTTGAGCGAAACCGGTGACCTGGTCGCCATCGGACGCGCGAATTATTCTACGGCCACCGCTTAACGACCGATTCCAGTATGTGTGTGGGCAAGACCCCCCCTTTCCTCAAAAGGAGGCACTCGAGGGTCCCTCAGGACCTCCGGGGAACCACCCAATTTCATCGAGCTCTCTAAACGGCCACCCTAGGGAGAGCTTCATTGCCAGCCGCGCGCTCGTACTCTTTTTCCTCCCGACCCTCCCGGCCGAGCCAACATCGCCGTACAATTCCCGATAGGAGCCTGGCGCATGCCGCAATACGAGTATTTGATTCTAGGCGGCGGGATGACCGCCGATGCCGCAGTTCACGGCATTCGGGAGGTGGACCGAACGAGCGAAATCGGGGTCATCGCAGCTGAACCACACGCCCCCTACGCGCGTCCGCCACTGTCGAAGGCGCTTTGGAAGGGTGCGAAACCCGAGAGCGTCCAGCTGGGCACGGCAGACCTGGGCGTTGAGCTGCATCTCGGGCGCAACGCTCTCGAATTGGATACGCGAGGGCGGCGGGTCACCGATGACCAGCGGACGACCTATGCCTATGGCAAGCTTCTGCTCGCGAACGGGGGAACGCCGCGGCGACTGCCATTCGGAGATTCGATTATCTACTTTCGAACCGTCGATGATTACCAACGCCTCCGCAGTCTGGCGGACCAGAAGCGGCGATTCGCTGTCATCGGCGGAGGATTCATCGGATCGGAGGTTGCTGCGGCGCTAGCCATGAACCAGAGACAGGTCACGATGGTCTTTCCTGACGCCGGGATCGGTAGCCGCATCTTCCCATTGGACCTGGCTGAATTTCTGAACAGCTACTATCGCGAGAAAGGCGTTGAAGTGTTAGCCGGAGAACACGTCGCCGCCGTAGAAGCACGTGGCGTGGAGACTGCCGTCATCACCCAGAGCGGCCGCGAGCTGATGGTGGACGGCGTGGTGGCCGGCCTGGGCATCGAACCAAATGTCGCGCTGGCAAAGGCCGCCGGGCTCAGAGTCGGTGCCGGGGTGGTTGTCGACGAATCGCTCCGCACCAACGATCCCCATGTATTCGCGGCAGGGGACGTGGCGGAATTCTTCAATCCGGCACTCGGTAAATGGATGCGGGTGGAGCACGAGGACAACGCCAACACGATGGGCCGGATGGCAGGTCGCTCTATGGCCGGCCAGGCCGTGCGGTATGATCATCTGCCTTCCTTCTATTCAGACCTGTTCGACCTGGGCTACGAAGCTGTGGGTGAATTGGATTCGCGAGCCGAAGTGGTTGCCGACTGGAAGGAGAGATTCCGCGAAGGAGTGGTGTACTATCTGCACGATGGGCGCGTTCGGGGTGCTCTGTTGTGGAACGTCTGGGGAAAAGTAGACGCAGTACGCGAGCTGATTGCGAAGCCTGGGCCGTTCCGCTCAGAGGATTTGAAAGGGCTATTTTAGCCGGGCATCCGGAGCCAAAATCGTGCGACGATCGGATCCTCCGGGTCGATGGCGACGACCGAGCCGAGCGTCCGGTGTGAGATGCATGCGGGGCCGAGTCGGCTCATTTTGGCCTACCGTTACTAGGGACTCGCGCATTCGGATCTCGCGGCATCCGAAGAATCGATCCAGGGCGTCGCCGCGATTGACTTACGTTCGGAACCCCAACACATTTAGGGTTTTAGGGAAGGGCGAAAACGAATAAGGCGTTGCCGGGTTTTGGCCGTTGAATCTCTGGGGCGAGTTCCAAGGGAATCAGCGTTGACCAGCTCCCGCCACCGGTGCCTGCTGGCACGGCTACGTACTGTTTTCCCTTTGCCAGATACGTGACCGGGAATCCCTGTGCGGAGCTCGACAGGCGTGTCTGCCAGAGAATCTTTCCATTGGCCGCGTCATAAGCGTACATATGACGGTCCCAATCGCCGACGAACGCCAGGCCCCCGGCCGTAGCGAGCGCGGCGGTGTTGGACGGAGACGGTGTACGATGACGCCACAAAACTCTGCCCGACTTGATGTCCATGGCCAGGAACTCTCCAAGGTTACCCTCCGAGGCGGGATGTTTGTAATCTACACGCTTTACAGGACCCGTGCCGCCCTTGCCCAGCACCTTCTCGACTTCACCGAAAGTCGCTTTTTCGCAGTTTAGGGCCATTGGGATGTATAACGCTCCGGTTTGCGGGCTGTAGGACATGGCGCGCCAATCCTTGAATCCGGCGGTGCTCGGACACATTTCGAGCTCCACGCCGATCTGCGGAATCTTGTCCGGGCGGTAGGTGACTTTGCCTGTCTCCGGACCCACCTCGACAATGTTCTGATAGCCTAGATCCGTGGCGTGTATGAATTTCCCGCTGGCACGATCGAGCTGCCACAGGATGCCCAGCTTGCCCATCTTGAAAAGAGACTTGCGCCCGTTCGAATCGATCAGGATGTTCTCGAAGACCTCGTCCATGTCCTGCGTCTCGCCGGGAAGGTGCTGGTAATACCATTTCATTTTTCCCGTATCGGGATCGAGCGCCAGAGTCGAGTTGGTATACAACGCGTCACCGTCGGTGCCACGTACTGCTCTGGCCCAAGGCTTGGCCTGGGCCGTGCCCCAATAGACAAGGTTGGTCTCCGGATCGTAGCTACCCGCGATCCAGGCGTCGCTACCCGCACGAAAGGCCAGCGGCAGGTCACCCCATGTGTCGCCGCCGGGCTCACCAGGACGGGCGATTGTCGAGGTTCGCCAAAGTTCCTTGCCCGTAGCGGCGTCATGCCCGGTGATGAAGCAAACATCCTCCTTGTAGCGGCTGCAACCGCTGATCCCCGCAATAACCTTGCCGCGGACCGCGATTGGGCCAGAGGTGTATTGGTAACCCAGCTTGGGATCGGCAACGGCCGTGTCCCACACGACCTTGCCCGTCCGTGCGTCCAGAGCGATGATGTGGGCGTCGCTCGTGGTGCCGAAGATCTTGTCTTCGTAAATGGCGATGTTTCGTTGAACGCCTTCGGTGCCCGTCAGGGAGCCGCGCGACCGCCCCTGTGGACGATACTCCCATACCAGGTCTCCCGTCGCGGCATCAAGCGCCTGAATGACGCCGTACGGGTTCGGCAGGTAGATGACACCGTCGTGAAC
>JAGWQP010000608.1 GCA_028876805.1 Acidobacteriota bacterium
CACCCAGCGTGAAGCCGTAATCATTGCGTCGCACGACGTTGCGGATATGCTGTCCCGTCTTAAGAGAATTCGTGGCTCCGGCGTCGGTGAACGGCGTTCCCGCATTCAAGGCTTCATTGTCAAAGTAATCATACGCGGTTCCGTGGAGCTGATTAGAGCCGGACCTCATCGTATAGTTAAAATACCCGCCGCCGGCTTGGCCGTATTCTGCGGCAAAATTGCTGGTCTGGATCGCGACTTCCTGGATGGCGTCAACGCCCGCCTGCACATTCTGGTTTTGCTCCCGCCAAAAGCCGTTTGTCGCATCCTGGCCTTCGATGCGGATGGCTTGCGAGCTGGACGGCATCCCGTTAATTCGCAGCGTGTTTTCGCCTTGAAAAATAGCGCCTGGGAGCAGAGTGGTGACCTGCAACGGGTTACGGATATTGCCAATGCCCGTTCCGCTTCCGGTGAGCGTCAGGAGGGGAATGCTGTCGACGCGGTTATAGTCGACGTTGTGGCTTAATTCGCCGCTTTCGGTTTTGAGCAGCGGCGCCTCTGCCTCGACCGTTACCGATTCGGTGGCCGAACCGACCTCCAGCACAAAATCGACACGCACCGTGGCCGCCACATTGACAATCACGCCCGGACGGACCAATTTCTTAAATCCGGTGACGGCCACGCTCAATTCGTAGGTGCCAGCCGGCATCTGGGCCAGCGTGTAATTACCCGTTGTGGAAGTACCGGCCTCATAGGTGGTGCCGCTATCGACGCTTTTCGCTTCTACGGCGGCGCCAGCGACGACCGCGCCTGCGGGGTCAGACACCGCGCCGGTGATCGTCCCGCGATCCGTCTGTGCAATCGCGGAAAACACCGAGATGAGCAGAAAAACAGCGACCGTTACGAGCCGCATAAAACACCCTCCTCGCTGAACCTAGATGGAACCCCGGACTGTAAAACTTCGGTCTAGTCTATACCAGGGTCATGCCTGGGTCAAGTAAAATGCATGCAAAATGCCAGGCAGAAAGGAGTCAAAACTGTGACCGAGAACGCCGCGCCGCGCGGTATGAGATTCAAAGGCTTATCGTTTGCCCACTAAGCTTCGGTAGGCGGCCTCGACAAACCGGTCCGTGGTCCATGCGCTGCTGCCAACGCCATACTCGGGATCGTAGTCTCCGGTCGGTCGGGCGGCCCTGACCTGCTCGAGCGTCATTCCTTTCTTGATTAATGCTTGAATGCGGTCGCGAATGATCGTGACCATATCGCGGTACTCCACCACATCGAACTCGTCGCAGATGCGGCCGTGGCCGGGGATAACATAGGTGCCGCCTTCTTCGTGGTGGGCGGGAACGGCGATGTCGAGAATACGGTTAAGGCCATCAATCACACCTTGCAGGCTGCCGCCTCGCTGAAGGTCGATGATGGGATAGTGGGTCATGTCGAGGAGATCGCCGGCACTGACTACATCGGAACCACGAAAGTGGACGATGGTATCACCGTCGGTGTGTGCGGCCGGCATGTGATACATCAGCACGGCCTCTCCGTTGAAGTACAGCTCTTTCGCGTCGCCGATGTAGGTCTCCGTCGGCCAAGCCGTATCGGGCCGTGCCGGTTGCGTGCCGTTGCGCGCGCTCATCCGCGCGAGTACATTATCGTGCGCGAAGATCTGGACAGTCTGACTGGCACTGGAACCCGGCGTATTTACTACCGAAACGGTGGTGGCTGAGCCAAACGCTTTGGCGAAGTTCTCATTGCCGCCGGTATGATCCGCGTCGACCTGAGTATTGATGATGTAGCGGACGGGCTTGTCGGAGAGCTTCCGAATCGCTGCCAGAATCGTTCCAGTCATCTCCGGCGAGCCCGTGTCCACCACCAGAATGCCCGATTGGCCCGCCTGCACGGTGATGTTGCCGCCCGCCCCAGCAAGCAGGTAGACATTGCCCTGCACGGGAAGAACCTGAACTTCAGCGCTACTGGAGTTGAGATTCGTCTGCGCGGAGGCGGCCCCGGCCGCAGCCACGCCGAGCCAGGCGATCGCAATTCGGGTCACTTCGCCGCCCCTGGTTTCGACGGAGGCTTCGCAAGCGTCTTCAGCTTCAGGCGGTACTCCGGGTACATGGTTTCCGCGCCGCCGCGCGTGGCCTCGACGGGAATTCCCCAACGTGCCGCGAACTCGGTGAGAAACGGATTTTCCCCGGGCAGGTAGTTGGGCACCTCCCCTTTCGGGCGGTTGGTGATCTCGACAACGTATTCACAAGGCCACAACCAGTTCCCCGGATCCCGCGCGGCCATGACAAAATTCTCTGTGCGGATGAGCGGCTCGGTGAGATAGACCGGGTCGTGAATGATCGTGACATGGGTCAGATATTGTCCATGCCGGATGAAGTGCTCCGTCAGGGTGGTCTGATCGCTCTCCGGCGGGCCGTTGCGGCGCAACCAACCCTGCTTGAGGTGAGTGGTCTCTACCGTCAGCACGTCACCTTCCCACTTTCCCGTGGAAAATCCCATGAACCTGTGAGGCGCGTACGCGGAGGGATGGGGGCGGCCATCCATCCAAATGGTTCGGGTCTGCTCGTAGGTGCTGATATAGTTTTTGATAGCGATCGCCTGTTGGGTCTCCGGATCTTTTTCCTCCCAGATTCGCACTTGCAGCGGTCCTCGGTAGATGTAGGGGGCCACGTGCACCCGGCACTGATGCTCCTGCAGCGTCAGACGGGAAGCATCCCAGCTCTCGGCGCGAAGGCGTGCTGCGTCATTGATGGGAATGCCGAGGTAATCGCCGAGGTCAGGCCCCTGCGCACGCTCCGGCTGATCCTCGTGCATGAGCGTCTGCCAGTCGCCCGACAACAGGACCTGAGCCCGTGCTGAAAAGCCGGCTAGCGCCGCCCACAATAACCCGGGTACAAGCCAAAGCGTGACCTTTTCGACCGGCCGGAGCCTGCTCATGGAGCCTCATCAAGAGGATACACTAGTCGCGCCGGGCGCTTGTTGAAAACCGAGTCCGAGCGCTACTTGAAGCGCTTTTTGAAGAAAAAGTCCAGGCCGAACAACCCGTTTTCTTCCCGCAAGGCGTACACGGACCACTGTTTGCTGACCGCCCACTCGACGCTCACCACCTGTGGGTTGGCATTGGTCACATTGGTGATGTAGGTGAATGTGATGTCGGGGGTCACCTGCTGCTCTAGAGTGAGGCGGGCCTGCGGGTTGTACTCGACTCCAGGGAGCGTGGGGTCGATCCGCAGCTTGCTGACGCCGAAGAAGCGCTGCAAACGGCCAGAGACCGGGCTGGCCAGCGCCTGCCCAAGCAGGGCGGAGGCCGAGGACTGCTGGAATGGCTGTGGCGGCGCCTGCTGGCCAAGCCGCATGGTGGTGTCGGAGGTCGGGTTCTGGCCCGTGGTCAAAACCGAAACGATTTCACTGAACTGGAGTGGAGGGTCGGAACGCGGGGTGAGGTTGAGATTTCCCAGAGGACCGGAAACGGACATCGTGATGTCGATGCCGCGCGCCCTGGTTTCCAGATCGACGTTCAGGACCGGCTCGACCCTCGCTGGGTTGAAGAACGAGACGGAGCCTTGGTTGATGGTGTATCGGGTACCGAAGAAAATCACCTGGCCCTGGGTGAGGTTGATTCGGCCGAGCAGCGCTGGGTTGCTGGCCGTACCACGCAGCCTCAGGTTGGCTTCGGCCTGGAGGCCTTGGGTCAAGGCGCTTTCAAACTCGACGTCCGGCGCTGTCTGAATCTGTACGTCGTAGCTCAGGCCGGCGAGCAACCCGGTCCGGGCCGGCGGAGTAAAAACCGGCTGCGCTGACTTGGCCAACAGAGCACTGAAGTCGGACTGCAGATTAAAGCTTTCACGGCGGACGGTGAGAGTTCCCGCAAGCATGCTTCGCTCCGAAGTCCCGGTGAGGTCGAGATTCGCGTCCGCCACCGTGCTGACCCCTTCGGGATAGCGGATGCGCACTTGCTTTCCATCCGCATGCAAGCGGAAAACGGCCGATCCACCGGAGTATCCGGCGAAGCCGGAAAGGTCGATCCTGCCGCCCCCGGTGTCACCCTGGAGGTTTTGGATCGTGGCCTGCGCGCCGGTGAACAGGATCACTCCGTGAGCATTGGCAATGCCGTTCGGCAGATCCGCATAACTAAATGAGGCATCCCGGAGTTCGAGACGGCCGTTGACCTGCGGATCGGTTAAAGAGCCACGCACACCGGCTTCGGCAGTCACGGTGCCGGACGAGCCGATGCTGGGGTTTAGGGCGTCGAGTATGCCGAGATCAACGTGTCCGCTGACCCGCAGATCGAGCGGAGCACGCTGGGCGAGCGAGATCTTTCCGGTGACCGCAAGTTCAGTCGAGCGGCCTGCCAGCTTTGCGCTCTCCAGTGTGATCGTCGAATTGGCGATGCTCGCCACAATGGGTGTGGAGTTGCGGAGCGCGAACGCGCTGGGGTTCGCGGCCGGCCGGATCTCGAGGCTGGGAATTCGAAGATCGGCCTTCATCAATTCCGGTTTCAGCGCGGGGCCGTTGATGCGGAGCTCACCTTGGGCGAAGCCCGCGAACCTGAGGGGACCTCCCGATCCGGAAGGGGCGATCCACTGCTTGAGGTCGGCAAGGTCGAGCCGGGAAAACGTGATGGCAGCGCTGCCGGGGTAGTCCCCTTCGAGGCGCCACTCGCCGTCGCCCTGAACCGCGGAATTGGCGAAGCTCGAATCGAGGTGCGCGCGCAGTACCCCGCCTTCGGAATGAGCGGTGAGGTGCGCATCGCGCAGCGGTTGGTCGTTCATCTGCAGGCTTCGGCCGGTGAGGTCGGCCTCGAGCTCTACCAGACGCCAGTTCGGTGCAGCCGAGCGTCCGGGCGTGAGATCGATGGCTCCGCTGGCGGCGATTTCGAGTGTGCCCTGCAAGCCCGGCCGCGCCCGTTGCAGTGCGCGGATCTGGTCGAGCGGCACAGCGTTACTTTGTATCTCGAAGCGGACGTGACCGTCATCGAAGCGGTTCGGGGTGTGATTGAAAGAGCCTGCGAACCGCACATGGCTGCCAGCCGCGACCAACTGGCCGGATTCCAAGCGCAAACTTCGGCCCGAATCGGCCAGCCGTGCCCTGATTCGGTCGAATGGTTCGCCATTGAGGGAACCCTTCACAACTTCCACGTCGCCCGCAAATTGCGGGGTGCCGACACTTCCCGAGACCTGTCCGGTTGCGGTTATGACGCCTGTGAGCGGCGCACCCTGAGCGCCGGCCAGCTGCAGCAGGTCTGCCATCGGGAGGTTCCGCACAGCCGCGTTGCCCGAGATCGAGCCAGCTCCCGCCGCTTCCCACTTGTCGAGTCCAAGGGTCAGTTCGAGCTGGGCACGGGCAGCGCCACGCGCCAAAGCTGCGTGCTCGAACCGGGCCAATTGCGGCGAGGCGTGCGCGTCGGTGTCGAGACTGTCGAAGGACCTCCCGGCGTACACAAAACGCGTGAGCGTCAGATGGCCTACAATGTCCGGGTCCGGTAAGGTACCGGTTACGGTGCCGTCGAACCGGAGGGACCCGTTCTCCAGTTTCAAAGGAATCGACGCGGCGCGGTCACCGAGAGCCGGAAGAAAATCGTTGAGGTCGCGAGTGTCCAGGTGGACGCGCATCTGGCCGCCGACGGATCCGGACAGGTCCACGCGCGAGGCTGGCAACGCAAGGGTCGAGCGGGCAAAACACACCGCACCGGTGCGAGTGTCGTAGGTGGCTGCGATTTGCCCGCGCACCGGCGGACCGTGTGACGCCGGAGCGAGCGTCAGGTTGGCGGAAATGTGGAGATCGCTGCCCCGGCCTATCGAACCCTGGACCGCCATGGGCCCGGAAATGACGCTGTCCCAAGGCAGAAGCTCATGACTGTAGAGGGCAACTGCTTTGCGGGCCTCCAGGCCGCCGACGAGGCCGCTCACGCGAACACGGTCGTAATCGGCGACCCGCGCATCGCCGGTGAATTTGGCGCCCAGCGCGGAAAGCGTAGCGCCGCGGATGTCTAGGTCCTTGCGGTGTAGCTCGATCGCGGCGAAGCGCCCTTCGACTGGAATGAGCTGCCCCCCAATCGCCGATTCGCCCGAGAGAACGACCTCGCTCAGGCTCGCGCCTTTAGCGTCGAGGCGCAGCACGCCTTCGGCCCTCAGGTTCCGTAGCTCTCTAGGAGGCTGTCGGAATTCGATGCCCGCGGCGCGGAAGTTCCCGCTCAGCAGATAGTCGGCCCCCTGCTTCCACTCGGCCTTGCCGATGAGCTGAGCGGCACCCCGTACCAGGCCTGGAACACGCAGCATGCGGCCCGCATCGCCGGCCGTGATGCGGGCCCGATAACGGAAGGAGGCACGCGGTGCCAACAGATCCTCGAGAGAACCGGAAAAGTCAACGGCAGAGTCGCCGGTTGTGAGCCGGGCTGATGTCAACTCGATCCGGTCTCTCTCCAGGGTCGCTGCGAGACGGACGCCGAGCGGTGCCGACGTTTGCCCGTCCCACTGGAGATCTAGAGGCTGGACCGAGAGTTCACCCAGGTAGCAGTTGCTGGCAAACTTGTAGGCGAAGTTCGCGGCCAGATTCCGGCCTCGTACGTCGAACGGAATTCGCGCCCTTCCTTCCAACTCGAACACGCCATGCTCCAAGCTGAAGCGCCCGATGGCGAGATTGATCAGAGTGTCGAAAGCGGTTCGTTCCGAGGCTCGCTTGATGTGAGGTTCCGGCACGTTGGTGCGTCCGTCGGGATAGACGATCAGGTAAACCCGTGGGCCTTTGACGTCGAGCTGCCGGAGATCAAATTGGCGACGCAATAGAGAAACGATCGTCAAGCCGGCGGTGATCGATGAGGCGCGGACTAGTGCGGGTTTGCCGGCCGATTCGTTGCCGTGCAGCGCAAACTGACGGAGCTCGATGCGCATCTGCTTCCAGTCGAACTGAAAAGAGCCGAGCTCCACGCGCCCGCCGGTGGCGGTTTCCAAGCCCGCAATCAGCCCTTGGCGAATTTTCTCCCGAAGCCAACCGCTGCGCAACACCAGGATCCCGCTCGCCGTTGCTAGCAAGAGAACGGCAACGAGGAACCCAGCGCCGATCAGGGCGACCTTCCGGCGGTTCACTGAAAGACCTCCTCGTGGAACACGATTTCGGTGCGCTGCCGCGCCTCCTTAAGCCAATTATCCAACTCTACGTCGGCTCGTTGTCCGGTGAGCGTCTCGCGGATGCGGTCGCGGTAGTCCTCCAAGGAGGTGGACTGGGACGGACGGGAGGCTTCTGCCGCGGGCCTGACGTCCTTTTCGAAGTACTCCTCAATATCACTGTCGCTCACCTGAACCCCGGGGCGGAACCGGATCTCGATGAATCTGAGGAGCGTTAGTTGCCACAACAGCGCGTCTTTGACCTCCTGCTCAGTGATTCCGTACTCAGCCAGGGCCCGCTCGAGCGGGGACCCCTCCGGGTAGCGCTGTTTGCGGAATTCGTTCCATTCCGCTTCGACGGCCGAGGCATCCGGCGCTGGAAACCGGCTGAGCTCCAATTCACGCCGGACCAGTTTCTGCTCCACCATGCGATCGGCGGTGGCCCGTTTCGCTGCTGAGCTGAAATCGGGCTTCACGCCGTTGAGAAAGGCGGTGACCCGGATTTCACGGTCCAGGTCGCTGGCCGTGATCACAGCATTGCCGACCGAAACGGCAATGCGATCGATCACCTCTGCGCCGGCCAGAGCCACGCACGCGCCCACGAGGAACAATGGCAGTTTTCGTCTCAAAACGTCTGCCCGATCGAAAAGAAGAACTGGAAGTGGCTCACGCTCTGCTCCACGCACTTAGTGGGTGTGTGGGCGCACGGGTTCACACCAGCATTGATCAAGTCTTGCTGGCTGCCCTTGAATCCGAAGAAGCTCGGTGGATTGATACTGTAGCCCAGGTCCACACGGAATGGGCCGATTGGCGTGCGATAGCGCAAGCCGAAGCCGACCGCATGCACCATGTAATTGAAATCCTCGCTACAAGATTGCGCGGCGCTGCCCGGAGAACATCCTTGGGGACTGTGCTGCTTCACGCGAAACGAAAGGCTCGCGACGTTGGCGAACGTGTTGCCGAAGTCGTGAAATAGGACGCCTCCGATGTTGTTGCCGACCAGCGGAAAGCGGAGTTCGGTCTGGTTGAACAGGAGGGCGTTGCCGCCCAGCGGAAATCCGGTGGTGGGGTCGCGCGGCCCCGACTGATAATCGGGGAAGCCGCGGTTGGAGGTGCCGCCCCCCGCGAAGAACCGCTCCGGCAGCGGGATCGCTTCGCTTGACGGCGTGGGGCCGCTGGTCACGGGCAGGCAGGTGGTGATATTGCCGCTGGTGACGGGGGTGCAAGCCGGCGCCTGGTAGTGGAAAGAATAGATCTGCCCGAATTCTGTACTCCGCGCCAGCCAGAGTCGTTTCCCGAGCGGGTGATAGGTGGAGTTGCGCGCCAAAAAACGCAGGAAGTTGCGCTGCGATCCAAAGGTGTGCTCGGCGAGACCCAGATCGAGCGTGTTGTAAATTCCTTTGTGCGGATCGATCGGATCGTCGCGCCGGTCCTGGACCCAGTTGAGAGAAAGCAGGCCGAGGCGCACGGGCTGGGCCAACAGCGGGATCAGCAGGGGCGAAATCTTCAGAGTAGATTGGTCGACGCTGACGCGGCGGTACGTGAAACGGTAGAACAGGGTCGTGGCTTTGGTGAAGCGCTGCGAAAGCTGGGCCGAGCCCTCCTCGCGCTTTGCTGAAAACGTGTTAACGTCGCGCGAATCCTCATACAACCCGGTGAAAGAGACATTGAGGGTATCGCTATCGGCGAAGCGCGGCCAGGCATAGCTGACGAGGCCCTGACGTTCGAGGGTCGAGGCCCGCGTCCGCAGGCTGACGCTGTGGCCCATCCCCCAAGTGTTGCTTCGCGTAATGTCGAAGGTCACCCGCGGCGAGAATCCTGTCGCGCCCGCGGGCGCGGCATCCGGGCACGTCTGACATCCGCCGATGCGCGCGAACTCCGCGCCCACGCCCACCGCCAGCGAGTAGCGCCGTGCTTCGTCCATCTCGTACAGGACGAACTTCTGTGACGTTTCGCCATCGGGATCCTGGATGGCCGAGTCGACGCGCGAAAAGATGCCCAGATCGTAGAGGCGGCGTTGCGTTTGGGTGATGGCGGTGGGCGACAACGGGTCGCCCGGATTCAACCTCAGGTTGCGGTATACCAGTTGCGGCCTGGTGGCCTGCAGGCCGCTGACCAGCACCTGGCGGATGAATTGCCGCTCGCCCTCGGTAATGACAAAATGCAGGTCCACCCGGTTGGGCTGGGCCCCGGGCCGTGAGCTCCATTCGAAGGTGGCATTGGGAAACCCCTCCTCAAAGTATCGGGCCAGAATCGTATCGCGATCGACCGCCACGTTGAATTCGCTGAATGGCTGGCCGTCGAGCGAGCTGAGGGCCGACAGGATGTCGGCTTTGTTGAGGTGTTCAATGCCATCCACCTCGAGGGTATCCACGATGTACTGCGGCCCTTCCTCGATCTGAATGAAGACGGCGATATCCCCGGACTTTCCACGGTAATCATCGACGGTGCGGTGGGTCACCCGCACGTCGCGGAACCCGTTCGACTGATAGAGGTCACGAATCGATTGTTCGTCCTGGGTGAGCAGGTTTTCGCTGTAGCGGCCGTGCCGAAACTGCAGCAACGAGGCCGTCTGGAGCAGCATCCTTTCACGGATCGTGGCAGTGTCAAAGAACCGGTTCCCGGCAATTTCGATCGAGACGAGCTTGTGCCGCGGGCCGGTATTGACCAGGTAGTCGATGCTGGCCCCGTCGTTGATCACCCGCTGCTCTTTGAACTCGACCTGGGACTCGAAATAGCCGTCGCGCTGAAAATAATCGCGCAGGTTCCTAGCTCCTTCCACCAGCAAGTCGTGGTCTACGGCGTGCTCTTCGAAAACTGGCACATAGCGCCGCAAGGTTTTTTGCGAGAGATTGGCCCCGATGGTGCGCACCTCGATGTGCGGGCCGGCGTCAATGCGCACGACGGGTGTGGCGGATCGCGTCTCCCGATCGTAGTCGACCGAATCCAGGGAAACCTTGGCTTCGAGGCGGTTTTCTTTCAGGTACAGGTTCCGGATACGGTCCAGCCCCAAGCGAACGCGGTCCTGGGTCATGGGCTTCCAGGTCTGGAAGAACCAGCGGCGCCACCGGGTCGCAGCGATGATCCGATCCGGATCCATCTTCAGGTCGCCTTGCAGCCGGGGCGCGGTGAGACGCGCCCGCGGACCGCTATTGACGTTAAAGCGCACGTGTACCTGTTGGTACTGGGAGTCGTAAGCGAACACCGGATGGATTTGCGCTCCGTAGAGTCCGTTGCTTTCGAGCAACCGTTGCTGGTTGTCGATCCCCTGCTGCAGCTTGGCGTCGGTGTAGGGTTGTCCCAGATCGAGGTCGGTCGCGGTTTCCAGCTGGCCGGAGTTGGGATGATCGAGGATCGAGCCGGCGGCGTGCACGTTACCGATGAACCAGCTGTTTTTGGTGAGGAACCGGACAATCACTCCGGTACTGTATGGTTCGGCGTCCACCTGAATGTCGGTATAGCGGCCCGTCGCAAAGAGGCGTTCGATGCTTGCGCGCACCTCGGTCATGCGCAGCGGCTGCCCGCGCTTGAGCGGGAGAAGCTGAAACAATTCGGCGGGATCGACGGGTTGTTCGACCGGCACGAATTGAATGTTGACGATATCCTGGCCTTCGTATTTTGGAGATTGCGCCCGGAGCGCTGCCGGTTCCGACAGGGCCGAAACGAGAACCAAGCAAGCGGAAAGGGCGAGCCGCGTCCGCACCATCCCCATGATAGCGTAAGTTGTTCATAGTAACTTTGTTACCGTCGAGTGGAGCCCGATCCGGTCGGTAAGCGATTACAGAGCGCCGGGAAGGCCGGTCTGGCGTGGGGCGCGATTTTTCGAAAGGCCAAGAATTTGTGACGTACGATACGGACGGTTGCGTCAAAGGGCCGAAGGCGTAAATGACCGAAATGGCCGTCGGCATATGACCAAGACGGACTTCAAGCGATCCTTGGGCTAGGGTTGGCTAGGGTTGGCTGGCATCGGCAGCACGGAAATGATAGCCTATCCCCCATGCGCTGGCTCTGTCTGCTGGCGGCCTCTGCCGCCTCGCTGCTTGCACAACTCGCCGCGCCCAATGAGGCCGGGCTGTCTATGGGACACATACACCTGGTAGTGGCCGATCCGGAAGCCCAAAAGAAGCTGTGGGTCGATGTTTTGGGCGCCCAGACTGCAAAGGCAGGACCGCTCGATCTGCTGAAGCTGCCGGGAATTTTCATCATCGTGAGCAAGGGGATGCCGAACGGGGGCTCGAACGGCTCTTCGGTCAACCACATCGGCGTAGCGGTGAAGGATTACGCTGCCATCAAAGAAAAGCTTACGGCTGCCAACGTGAAAATGCAGGAACTGACGCCTAACCAACAGATGTTCGCAACGTTTCCGGAGGACGTGCGGGTCGAGATCATGGAAGTCAAAGACCTGGCGACGCCGGTGGCCTTTCATCACATCCACATGTCTGTGGTCGACGGGGAAGCTACGCGCAACTGGTATGTGAAAACGTTCGGCGCCACAGCAGGAAGCCGGCGCAACCTGCCTGCCGCGATGATTCCGAGCGGCGAGGTCGACTTTTTGCGGGCGCAGGTGCCGCAGGCGCCCACCAAGGGCCGCTCGCTCGACCACATCGGCTTCGAAGTGAAAGATCTTCATGCTTTCGTTAAAAAGCTGCAGGCCGACGGTATCGCCATGGACGTGCCGTTCACGGACATGACGCAAAGGATCGGCTTGAAGATCGCCTTCCTGACCGACCCGGTTGGGACGCGCATCGAGCTGACCGAAGGGCTGGTGGCAAAGTAAACGTCGCGATCTTGGTTGCCCACTCCCCCCGCCGGTTTTATAGACTCGCTGAGAGGTTCGGCTCAGATTGGTAGAGCCCTGTTTGCAGACCTTCAGACGAAAGGTTCGGCAGCGTTTAGCCCGTGCCAGATCCACGTACGCGCCAACCTCATAACGTGCTGCACACAGGTTCCTAATTCCAAGCAGGGTGATCTCGCTAGGCGACGCGCCAGGCGTCACGCGTGATGCTGTCCAGGTGCCTTCGAAGCTCGCGCACGCCGGATTCAAGAGAGGCGAATTCCGTAG
>JAGWQP010000609.1 GCA_028876805.1 Acidobacteriota bacterium
GCGTTGAAAAAAAACCGCCGCGGCCAGCACCAGAATGGCGGCGTTCACCAGCAGGGCGCCGTTCAACGCCACTGCCGAATCGATCAGATTGTAGCGGCACGCGCTTCGCTTGGCGACTGCACTGTGGCCGATGTGCCTGGTCTGCACCAGCGCCGAGTGTAGGTAGAGATTATGCGGCATCACCGTGGCCCCGAGAATGGCGATGGCCGCGTACAAGCTGTCGCGGTGGAGCCGCGGGGTGAGGCCCTTGACCATTTCGGCGACAGAGGGCTGGGCCCAGAAGATTTCAATGCAGAATCCGCCGGCAATCACCGTGATGAGGGCAAGCACGAAGGCCTCGATCGTGCGGATACCGAGGCTCTGCAGCCACAAGATCAACAAGGTGTCGGCGGCGGTGATCAGTACGCCGGCAAGTAGCGGGATGTGGAACAACAGGTTCAACCCGATAGCCGCGCCGAGCACTTCGGCGAGGTCACAAGCCGCGATCGCAATTTCGCACAGGCCCCACAGCACCAAGTTGACCCCGCGCGGATAGGTTTCGCGGCAAGCCTGCGCCAGGTCCCGCCCGGAGACGATGCCCAGACGGGCGCTGAGGGTCTGGAGCAGGATGGCCATGGCGTTCGACATGACCAGGACCCAGAGCAACTGGTAGCCGAAGCGCGCCCCGCCTTCGAGGTCGGTAGCCCAGTTGCCGGGGTCCATGTAGCCTACGCTCACCAGGTAAGCCGGTCCAGCGAAGGCGAACATCCGCCGCCAAAAAGACACTTGTCCGGTGCCGACGCTGGCGTGGACATCGGCCAGCGAACGCGCGCTCGACCCAACTGGCTCCGCGGGCGACATCGAAATTTAACTATAGTTAAATACGGAAGGGGCGTCAAGCGGGGTGGCCCGAACGGGAGGTCGGTCGGACCGCGGGCCGGCGTCATAAAATAGACGGAAGCCCATGAAACAACAACAGCCCGCGGGGCAGAGGAGGTTCCCTTTGCGACGCCATCTCTCGACTCATGCCATCACCCTGCTGTCGGTGTTCGGAATGTTGGCCTTTGGCTCGCCGCCAGCAATCGCGCAGGACGGTGGATTGACCGCGCCCGACGTCAAATCGTCCAAACCGAGCCCACGGACGGCCGATGGCCACCCGGATCTGAGCGGGTATTGGAAAGGCACGCGCGACACCAAGCCGGTCGGCAACATTGCTAAAGACCTTCCGGGGCTCAAGCTTCCGCTAACGCCCAACGGAGAGGAAGCCTGGAAGCACAACACGACCGCCACCATTGACCCCGAGAGTCTCTGCATCCCCGGCGGCATTCCTCGGCACAATGCGAGCGGGCTGCCGTTTGAAGTTCTGCAGGGCTCCAAGAAGCTGGCCTTCCTCTACTGGTACACGTACTTCCGTCTAATTCCGATTGATGCCGAACGCAAACATTCCGACGACCCCGATCCTTCGTTCTTTGGTGAGGAGCTTGGGCACTGGGACCGGGACGCGCTGGTGATTGACTCGGTCGGGTTCAAGGATACACAAGTCTGGGCAGATGAAAATGGCAGCCCGCATAGCGACGCCCTGCATGTGGTCGAGCGCTGGACCCGGCCCGATTACGACCACATTCATGTCGAGACTCTGATTGAAGATCCCAAGTTCTATACCAGACCGTTTACCTACGCGCGCACCTGGGTCGCCGGCAAGCCGGACGAGGAATTGCACGAGTATGCCTGCAGCGAGAACAACGTCGACCGCACCCACCTGGGATTCGGCCCCGGCCCCATCCGTCCGGATGGAACGCGGGGCTACATCGACCCGGCTCCCCTTCCTCCGCCGCTGCCAAGCTCGGGTAAGAAGTAGGAGAATTGAAAGAGTCTGTCTAGGAGATATGGCGATGAAACAGTATCTGGCGCTTTTCGCCGCCGCCCTGAGCCTGGGGATGGTGGAGCCGGTGCGCGCGCATCATTCCTTCGCGGCGGAATTCGACGGGAAAAAGCCGATGCGGATTGAAGGAACACTGTCGAAAATCGAATGGACCAACCCGCATTCGTATTTCTACGTCGATGTCAAAGACGAGAAGGGCAACGTCGCGACGTGGGGTTGCGAAGGCGCAAACCCGGGTGCTCTGTCGCGCCGGGGATTCAAGAAGGGCGATATCAAGCTCGGCGATAAGCTCGTCGTCGACGGCTATGCCGCCAAGGACGGCTCGCATCTGATGGACGCGCGTCGCATCTATTTCAACGGGAAAGCCATCTTCGGCGGAAGCGAAGATGACGGCGGTCCCGGCGCCCGGCAATAGGCTCCCCGAGTCGCGCTCGAGAAATCACAAACAGACGTTCGTCGCGAACATCCCCCTGGCTTCGAAGTGCGGCGTCACAGCCGGCTCCGATGTGGTTAGAACCCCCTCGAGGACGTTTCCATTCACTTATCACATTGGATAAGCTCCCAACGACTCGGGATCGAGCGGGCAGACCAACCGGTCGCCTGGTTTGGTTTGGGTCAACCGGTCCGCGGTCGATTCGGAAATCGGCGCACGTACTGAACCGCTTCGGGGCGCAGCCCCTGTGCAACCTTTGAAAAAGATGTTCCCGGTCAATGGGCCCGTAGCCATCGGCTGAACAATCGAGAACTTTTCGACCCCCCACACTCTCACGACACGCAATGCATTCGAGGTCCGAACGGCCTATTGATTGATCCGAAACCCTGGTATAATTCCCGCACTGTCCGTCTGTGCCGTGGTGCCTGGACGGCGGTGCCCAGGGGACTCGAAAAGCCGATAGGGGTGATTCATGCGGGTTTGGACAGTTGCGGTTGGTTTGTCTCTATTTTGCGGTGCCGTCGTGGCACAGAGCGATCGCGGTACCATCACTGGAACGGTTTCCGATCCCGCCGGGGCCGTGGTGGCCTCC
>JAGWQP010000610.1 GCA_028876805.1 Acidobacteriota bacterium
GAATTCCAGATCAGCGCGTTTTGGCGGTTTGTCCGGCCAAGTGGCAGTAATAAAGCTGGCGCTCACTTGACCTTTTCAGCAGCTCGTTAGTTGCTATCGAGGAAAAACCGGAGTGTAGAACCGGCAATCGCTTGGCGCCGACTAATTGGACACTTTGCGTGGAGACGATTTCGGACTCTTTCGCCCTGTCGCCAGCTTCTGTCGAACTTCGCGACGTACCAATGCAGGTAACCGAACGTCGTTTTCTTCGATGAACTGCCGCACCGCCTTCGAATCTCGCGCCACCAGCGCCCGAAGAGCCCACGAAAGCGCCTTCACGATCATCTCATCGCGCTCGTCAATAAGGAGACTGCAGATCAAAAGCGTGCGCCGCGCATCGCCTCGACCACCTCGGGCCTTCACGTTCAACGGCACCGTGCTGACCAGCGCGGCTCGTCGCCACCAGCGATTCTTCGACCGGGCCCACTCCACTATGGCTTTGTCCTTGATTTGACCCTCGCGCCACGCCGGACCGGAGAGATAGCATGAAAAGCAATCGACCTCGTCCCAGCCCGACATGCCTGAGCCCAGGCGCTCCAATTGCGATAGATCGATAGCTCTCAGGGCATCCGCGCGGCTCGCAATGAGCTCATCACCGATGAAGCGAGGCACGCGTCGATGAACGATTAACGCTGCAGCGATTTTGACCACGTCGCGAGCCGGCACTGCCGCAATACGTTTCGAGTATTCGCGACGCAGAGCTCTCAGCGCCTGAGCGTCTCGAACCGGCATACCCTCGACTCGCGCTTCGATTTCCTCGACCAGTGCCGCGGTGTTCATCGGGTGTAGCGTACCAGATTGGGCCGTTCACCGAATTACCGATAGAGGATCTCTCGGCGAGGAAGCAGCGGGCTAATGGCGGTCTGCGATCTCCAGAATCAACGGGAATCCCTTGGCCTGTTACGCCTGACGCGGGGGTCGGAGGTCTTCCGCGGCGCTATGGGCACGTCGTTGTTGCTGGCATAGCGATTCGCTCGAGACCGATTGAGCGCGCTCAAAACCTGGATGGAGGCAAGCCCCGAGTAGGCGGTATGCCGGTGCCAATAATCGCGTCGTGCTGGCGGTACCTAGGTTTGGGATGGCGCCTGCGGGCCGTTCGCGTGCCCCCCGGCATTTGGCTCTCGGCCGGACTCGTGGAGGAATTGGAAGCAACTCCACCTGCGCCAGGATGATTTCGGACCGCGTCCGCACGTGGAGGCTAATCCTCCGACCGTCGGGGTTGGCGGACCCAAGAGTCACTCTCTCTGCCGAGCCGAGCCCGGAGCTGGCGCCGGGAATTCCTACGCCCGCGGGGGCAGGTGACAGCGGGCATTCTGCCGTGCGAATCGCCTCCGGAGTTCGGTCTCCTTGGTTAGATCGCGCGCATAGCATGCTCCGTATCGTGATTTCATGCGGACCACGCTTCTTGCCGGTTTTCGGGTGCTATAGGAAAAAGCGCCGCACCGGGCGGCCCGGAACTCGCGCGTGCCCTCGAATGGACACCTAGTGGAAGATTCGCGCTCCGCACGCACCCAATGGCACCCGTAAGCGCACGAGGTTCAACGGCTTGCACGCCGGGCGTATAATATGTCGTATGCGTATTGTATTCGTCACCGCACTCGGCACCGTCCTCGCTATCGCTGCGTCTGCGCTGGACGTAGGAAAACCTTCACCCGCCTTCACCATTCAAAAGATCGACGGCACAGCAATGCCGCTGACCCAATTCAAGGGCAAAGTGGTGGCGCTTGCCTTCATCGACACCGAGTGCCCTCACTGCCAGAATCTCACCCGAGTGTTGAACGGCATCGCCAAGGGATACGAGGCCAAGGGTGTTCAATTTTTGGAGTGCGCCTTCAACGATGCCGCCCCGCAAACGCTGCCAGGATTCATTCAGAGGTTCCAGCCCGCATTCCCGGTGGGCCGCGCCGATCGGGGCCCGGTTACGGAGTATCTTTCCTGGTCCATTTTGAAGCCGCTCTATGTGCCGCACATGGTGTTTTTGGATCGGAAAGGCGTTGTGCGGGCGGACTATCCCGGCGAGAGCGACTTCATGAAGGACCCGGAAGGAAACGTCCGCAAGCAGTTGGATGAGTTGCTCAAGCCCGCAAGCACGACCCGCTCGGCGCATCCGCAGGGCAAGTCTACTGCTTCGGCGACAGCACCTTCACATCCGTAACGTAGTATTTCAAGTCGTTGACGACCACCGTAGCTTGGATGCGGGCGCCTACGCGGAGTTTGGCGAATTCCGCATCGGGCTTGACGGGGTATTCCATGGTCATCGCTTCCATCCAGCCTTCGATTTTGCCTGCGTTGATGTTGGCGGTTTTTGCGCCGGAATCGAGAGATTTGATTTCGCCTTCCATCGGATAACGCTTCGTCTGTCCTTGCGTTTGCGTTTTGGCGCCGCAGCCAGCCAACAGGATCACGCCAACCAGCAGCAGAATTCGTCTCGTCATACCCTCTCATGATTGCATGACTCGGCATCGGGTCCCCCGGCCCGGCCCGAGAGATTGGTTGACAGAGTCAACTAATTCGCTTCACAATGGCACTCATGCCGGTACTCGAAAAGCATGTGCGGGCCGTCCGGAGCTTCAACCGTTTCTATACGCGCAAAATCGGCCTACTGAGCGAAGGCCATCTGAATAGCCCGTTTTCGCTGACCGAGGTCCGCGTGCTCTATGAGCTGGCGTACCGCCGGTCGCCGGTGGCGGCGGAAATCGCCAAAGACCTCGGTCTCGATGCCGGCTACCTGAGCCGTATCCTACTCCGCTTTCGCAAACGCGGCCTGGTTGGGCGAACTCGTTCCGCGGGCGATCGGAGGCAGAGTCACCTGGCCCTCACCAGAAAAGGCCAGGGCGTTTTTCGGCCGCTCGACCGGTCAGCCAGTCAAGCCGTGGCAGCCTTGCTGAAACAGCTTTCCCGCGGTGAGCAGGCAAGCGTCGTGAAAGCCATGGCGGCGATTACGCGCATCCTAGGCGGACCCGTGGAGCGCGGTCCTGCCATCGTGCTGCGGCCTCACCGACCCGGCGACATCGGTTGGGTGGTCAATCGCCACGGCGTGCTCTACGCGCGGGAGCAGGGCTGGGACGAGCGCTTCGAAGCCGTGGTCGCCCAGATCGCGGCCGCCTTCATTCACAACTTCAAACCCGACCACGAACGGTGTTGGATCGCCGAACGCTCCGGCGAAATGCTGGGCTCGGTGTTTCTGGTGCGAGAGTCCGATGAGGTCGCCCGGCTCCGGCTGCTGCTGGTGGAGCCGGAGGCCCGGGGTCTGGGTATCGGAAAACGGCTGGTCGACGAATGTATCCGCTTCGCGCGTCGCGCAGGCTACCGAAAGATAGTTCTTCTGACTGAGAGCACGCTGAAGGCGGCGCAACACATCTATCAGCAAGCCGGATTCCACCTGGTCCGGGAAGCGCAGCACAGCGAGTTCGGATTTCCCGTGGTTGGGCAGCACTGGGAGCTGGATCTCGAGCCTCAGCGCTGCAGGAATTCGTCGGTGTGAGTCAGGAACTCCGGATAGGCGCCGGCGCCGAGCTCGTGGAGATCTAAACCCTGGCGTTCTCCCTCGAGCGCGACGCGCTGCGGCATGAGGCGATTCAACACCCAATTGACGCCATAGACCAGCGGCAGCACCAATCCGAGTAAGGTTGCCAGGCCAATGAGCTGGGCCAGCCATTGGCCCTCATCGCCGAGCGTGCCGCGCCCGGCGAGCGCGTCTGCCGTGTTGAGGACCGGTGCCGGGAAGCGTCCAAACAGACCCACCGCCAATATTCCCCAGGACCCGCCGACGGCGTGGACGGAGATCGCGCCGCCAGGATCGTCGATTCCCAGCCGCAGCTCCAGGTTTTCGATGGCGAGCGGAATGGCGATGCCGGCGACCAAGCCGATCAGGATGGCTGCCGCCGGCGGCACGAAAGCGCAAGCCGCGCTCCCCGCCGCCAGGCCGCCCACCCAACCGTTCGCGCTGAGCGAGGCATCCGGCCTGCCGAACCGCACATTGGTGACCACCGCCGCCGCCGAGGCGGCTGCTCCAGCGGCGAAGGTGGTGTTCACCGCGACGAGGCCGATCTGGCGCGGATCAATGCCGCTCAAAAGGATGGCGCCCGCAGCATTCAAGCCGACCCACCCCACCCACGCCAGCAGACACCCCAACAAAACAAAAACCGCATTATGCCCCGGAATCGCCGTGGGCATGCCCTCGTGTGTGTATTTACCGCGGCGCGGTCCGAGGATCCAAGCCATCGAAAGCGCGGTCAAGCCGCCCAGGGCCTGAATGGTGGACGAGCCGCCAGCATCCACGAACCCGTGGCCGAGCCCATAGTTCACGCCGAGCGAGGCCAGCCATCCGCCGCCCCAGGCCCAATGGGCAAAGAAAGGGTAAATCCAACCCGCCAAAATAGCGGAGGAAGCGCACATGGCACTCAGCCGCCACCGCTCCGCCGCGGCGCCCAAAGGAATCGAAGCGGCCAAACCCGCCGCCAGCATCTGCATCCACGCCGCCAACGCGGCAGGGGAGCCATTCCAATCGAGGCCCCGCCAAAAAAGCGGCCGGTCTGCCAGCCAATTCCACTCGGTGCCGCCGAGCCGCAACGTATAGGACGGTCCGCCGGCGAATCCCTGGAAGGCAAAGCCGCAGACGAAATAGGCACCGGCGGCGACCGACACGATGCACAACGAAGACATCATCACGTGCGCCGCGTTGCGGGAGCGGACCAGGCCGGTGTTGATTAGCGCCAGCCCGGCGATCGTAAACGGCACCAGCAGAATGGAGAACAGCGCGAACGCTAGACCGGTCTGGGAGGCCACCGGGCTCACAGTGGACCTCCGCGCCGGATCCGGTGCGCCCGGAAGACCAGCCCGAGCGCCAATAGTTCGACCGCCACACCGGCCAGTGTAAACAGGGCCCGCGGCCCCGAAGCGTGCAGCAGCACCAACGCCGCCAGCACCAGCAGCCAGCCGGCCACGAGCAACAGGAATCCCGCTATCTTCATGAAATCGAAACCCGCTCCGCGCTCAACATAGCACAGTCACACGGTCTATCCGGCAGCCAGGCATCAAAACTTTTTATCTCCACGATAAGCCTGAGGGCATACAAAACACTTATTTCCGTAATAAGAATTTTCCGTTTCCCTTCTGACGGCGTTGCAGGCACTATACAAAAATACAGCCGGACCACGATTGTCCTGCCGTTTCGGCCTTCGCGAGGCCGCTCATCGATCACAAGGAGAGACTCAATGGCAGAGAAGACCGCACCGGAAATGCAACCCACGTTAGGGTTGACCGGTCTAACTATGAATGCAATGGCGCTAATCGCACCGGGCGCCTTTTTGTGGCTGACCTTCGTCGCGCAAGCTACGGCGGGCAACACCGCACCAGCCATGTGGATAGGCATTTTCTTCGCGGTGCTTTTGTGCCTGGCGACGGCCGTCTGCTATGCCGAATTGTCGAAGCTCTATCCCGGCACGGGCAGTTCGTATTATTTCGCGGAACAATCGTTCCTCAACCACCAGACGGCATGGCCATTTGCGCGGCTGTCGAAGTTCATCGTCGGCTGGGGCTCCCACTTGTATTACTGGGTCTATCCGGGCGTGATGGTGGGCGTAATGGGTATCCTCTGCGGGTACTTGGTCGGCACGCTTTGGCCGAGCTTCATGAGCGCTTCCAACCCCGGGCCCATGTTCATGATGGCCGTCGCCATCGCGACCTCCTTCGGCGTCGCCTACATCGCCTATCGCGGCGTGAACGGATCGACGGCGGTCAACATCGCCATCAACGTCGTCCAGATCAGCGCCTTGCTGGTCTTCTCGGTGATGGCGCTGGGCTACCGCATGAACCATCCTCCGGGGACCGAGGCCTGGCAGTTCGACTCGATGTCCGGTGACGCGTACACCTACGAGTTCGCCACCGAGAAGCAGACGGTGAATGGCCAATCGACCGACGTCATCGTGCGCGATGCCGCAGGTGTTCCGAAACCGAAGCTGGATGCCGCCGGCAAGGCGGTTCCGTTCAAGATCGCCTATCCGGAAAGAGACGACAAAGGCAACTTCCAGTCACATCCTAGTGCCGGCTCAGTGGTCGGAATCCATAATATGGGGTGGCTGCTCGTTCAGGCGACGATCGCCATCCTGATCCTGGTCGGATTCGAATCGGTCACCTCGATGGGAGGCGAGGCCAGGGACGCCAAGCGGGATATCCCGATTGCGGTGATCGTCTCGCTGCTCGTGCAGGGCGTGTTCTGTTACCTGATCGAGTACTTCGCGGCGAATTACTTCCTTAGTAGCGGCTACCCGATGACCACCGCGACGGGTTCGGCCGCTCCCATCGGTGACATGATGATCGTGGTGGGCAACGCCATCTTGGGAGCCGGCCACGGGCGCACGTTCATGCTGATCGAGGCGTTCACGGTGTTCCTGGCGATCATCGGCACTACGCTGTCGTGCATTAATACCGGCGCGCGCGTCACCTATGCCATGGGCAAAGATCAAGAGCTGCCGGACCACCTGGGCACTTTACATGCCGCCAACCTGACGCCGCACCGTGCCATCTGGACGCTGGCGATGATCTCGGCGGTAGTCGGCTGCCTCACCGTTTCGAACCTGTTCGGGGACGCCGGCGCTCTGACGGATGCGACCATCAAGGGCCTGCCGCAAGGCTTCTGGTCGAGCTTCGGATATCTGTCGCACGACGCGATGGCGGCGCTGCCGAATTCTCTGCTCGCCGTCACCCTCTGCTCGAACTTCGGAACGTTCCTGCTCTACATGCTGAGCTGCGTCACGTGCATCGTCGGCTAC
>JAGWQP010000611.1 GCA_028876805.1 Acidobacteriota bacterium
CAGGGACAGGCGGTACATTCCCGTGGCATCGACCACGGCCGAACTAGGCCCGGGGACCAAACGCTCGCCCCGGCGGTCGATCGTGACGACCCGGGCGGACGGGACAGGCCGGTGAAAGACGTCAAAGACGCGTCCGGTGACAACCGCAGTTTGAGGTTCAGCCGCGAATGCGGAGAGGGCGACAAGCCAGCGCGCCAGAAATCGCACAAACAGGTCCTACGCCAGCAGCCGGGCAGCAGGCTTGGAAAAATAGGTGAGGATGATGCCGGCTCCGGCACGAGCAATCGAAGTCAGGGACTCCATCATGGCCCGCTCGCAGTCCAGCCAGCCGTTGCGGGCAGCGGCCAGGATCATCGAATACTCGCCGCTCACCTGGTAGGCGGCGACCGGCACATCGAAGCGGTCGCGCGCCTGACGGATCAGGTCCAGATACGGCAGGGCCGGCTTCACCATGATCATGTCGGCTCCCTCCTCCAGGTCGAGCGCAATCTCCTTCATGGCTTCCCGGCCGTTGGCCGGGTCCATCTGGTAACTGCGGCGATCCCCGAACTGCGGAGTGGAGTCGGCGGCCTCGCGGAAGGGGCCATAAAATACAGAAGCGAACTTGGCTGCATAGGCCAGAATCGACGTGCGCTCGAATCCGTTCGCGTCCAACGCCTCCCGTATGGCGCCCACGCGCCCATCCATCATGTCCGAGGGAGCGACGATGTCGGCGCCGGCGCGGGCATGGGAAAGGGCCGTCTTGGCCAGCCACTGCAAGGTGGTGTCGTTGTCCACCTCGCCATCTTTGACGAAACCGCAATGGCCATGGCTGGTGTATTCGCAATTACAAACATCCGTCATAATCAGCAGGTCGTGTGTCTCCTGGCGCACAGCACGGATCGCCTGCTGCACGATGCCGTCATCGGCGTAGGCTCCGGAAGCCAGTTCGTCCTTACTCTCGGGAAGGCCAAAGAGAATCACGCCACCAATCCCCAACGACTGGACTTCAGCGCACTCCCCGACCAGGTTGTCAATCGACATCTGGTAATTCCCGGGCATGGCGCCGATTTCCCGCTTGACCCCTTGGCCCGGACACACGAACAAGGGCAGGATAAACTGGGCCGGGTTCAGGCGGGTCTCCCGTACCAGTCTCCGGAGGCTGTCGGACGCGCGCAACCGCCGCGGGCGGTGAGTCGGAAAGGGCATCTCCACGGATTGTACCTCTTGGGACTCTCAGGGGGCTTGACACGGAAGCAAGCCCGGATAAAATAGACCTCATCTATTAGCGCTGCCATGCAACCCGCCGCATGTGACCACAATCGCACACAAATCATCGCCCGTCGAAACGGCATCGATTACGTGGAGTGCCTCGACTGTCGCCAGGTTTTTGAAGCCGAAGACCTGGAACCGGTCAAAGCCGACGAAGAAGACGAGTAGGCGCAACCTCCTGCGTTAGCATGGAGGACATGCACGACCTCGCCTACTTCCGAAGCCATTTCGATGAGGTGGCCGAGCGTTTGGCCACGCGGAGCAATCCGCCGAATCTCGACCAGTTTCGGGAGCTCGATAGCCGCCGCCGCGCGGCGATTTCTCAGACCGAACAGCTGAAAGCGCGCAAAAACGCCGAGAGCACGGAAATCGGCCGCCTGCGGCAGCAGGGCGCCGACACGTCGATACGGCAGCAGCAGGTGCGGGCGATCGGAGAGGAGATCGCGGCACTCGACGAGCAACTGAAGGGCTTGGATGGACAGTTCCGCGAGCTGCTGGCGGGCATCCCCAATGTGCCCCATCCGTCGGTGCCGGTCGGGCGGGACGCGGCAGCCAACGTTGAAGTCCGGCGCGTCGGCGAGCCGCGCCGCTTCGATTTCCAGCCGAAGGCCCATTGGGATCTCGGGCCGGAGTTGGGAATTCTCGACCTGGAAAGGGCAGCCAAGATCACCGGCGCGCGTTTTGCGCTGTACTGGGGCCTCGGCGCGAGACTCGAGCGGGCCTTGATTAATTTCATGCTCGACGTGCACACCCGCGAGCACGGCTACACCGAAGTGCTTCCACCCTTCCTGGTGAATTCGCAAAGTTTATTCGGAACCGGTCAACTGCCCAAGTTCGCCGACGATCTGTTCAAGTGTGAGAAGCACGACCTCTGGCTGATCCCCACAGCCGAGGTCCCCGTCACCAACATCTATCGCGACGAGACGATCGAAGGCGACCTCCTGCCGGTGAAGCTTTGCGCATACACGCCGTGCTTTCGCAGCGAGGCCGGGTCATACGGCCGCGACGTGCGCGGGATCATCCGCCAGCACCAGTTCCAGAAAGTCGAACTGGTGAAGTTCACGCGGCCTGAGCAAAGCTACGACGAGTTGGAGAAGCTGACGGCGGATGCCGAAGACATCCTGCGCCGCCTGGGGCTGCCTTTTCGCACGGTGGTCTTGTCGACCGGCGATACGGGCTTTTCGGCGGCCAAGACCTACGACCTCGAAGTGTGGCTTCCCGGACAGAACGACTACAAAGAAATCTCGTCCTGTTCGAATTTCGAAGCATTCCAGGCGCGGCGCGCGGGGATTCGTTTCAAGAGCGGCAACAAGTCCGAGCATGCGCACACGCTCAATGGCAGCGGTTTGGCCGTGGGGCGGACCTGGGTCGCGATCATTGAAAACTATCAGCAGGCGGACGGCACGGTCGTGGTGCCGGACGCATTACGGCCGTATCTGGGCGTTGAGGTGATTCGGAAAACATGAAGCCCCCGCGCGTCGATCACCTGCCCGCACTGACCGGGCTGCGGTTCCTGCTGGCGCTCTGGGTGATCCTGCATCATTTGACTGGGCCGGGGATGAGACTGGACATAGCGGCGCGCGATCTGCCCCATCCGGTGTATGCGCTGATTCGCGGCGGATACCTCGCGGTGGCCACGTTTTTCGTGCTGTCGGGATTCGTGCTGGCGCGCAGTTACGGCCCGAGCGGCTGGCAGGCAGGCAGGCTGTGGCGGTACGCGGTGGGGCGCTTCGCGCGGATTTACCCGGTGTATGCCCTCAGTTTTGTGCTGGTGGTGCCGTTCGTGATCGCAGACCGGACTCCGGGAAAGCCCGGGCTCATCGCGAACTACGGATTGCTTCTGCAGGGATGGACCGGCCATTTGCCGGTCGGATGGAATGCTCCTGCCTGGTCGCTTTCCTGCGAAGTCTTCTTTTATGCCTGCTTCCCGCTGGCGGTGATTGGAGTCCGGCGGTTGCATCCGGCGGCTGTGGCCGGCGCGGCGTGTCTGCTGACACGGGCGCTATTTGCCTTGGGAGTGCGCGACGAATGGAAGCCGATCGTTCATTTGGCCGATTTTGTGATGGGGATTGCGGCTGCGTCCTTGTACGATCGGGTTGCGCGCGCGCGCAGGCAGCCCGCCGGGTACTGGCTCTATGTGCCGGGTGCAGTGGTGGGCGCGGCGCTGATTGCCTTTCCGGAGTTGCTCCCGAGAGGAGTGGACCTCAACAGCGCGTGGCGGCCCCTGAGTGCGATGCTGCTGCTGGGATTTGCTCTGGGCAGCGGCGTTGTGGAGCGGGCGCTCTCGACACGGCCGGCGGTGTTTCTTGGAAAATCGAGCTACGCCATGTACATCCTGCATGTGCCCGTGCTGTGGTGGATGCGGCGCTGGTCGCTCGATCTCTCGGCGGTGCTCTATGTGGCGGTTGTGATCCTGATTTCAGCGGCCGTTTACCATTTCTTAGAGGAGCCGGCCAACCGTTTCATTCGGTCTTTGGCCTAAGAGGTGCGCCCGATCCGCGGTCGCGTTCTGAGTGAGCTGCGCGAAACGGCGGGAGAATCTAATCTCGAATCAAGACGGATAGGTCCCGCCCGTTCGGAGGGTAGCGCGACCTTTCGCCATCAGCGGGCGACCGAGCGCCTTCGGCGCGCTCCAGGCACCAAGCCGGTTGCCCGATTCCCGGCAAATCAACGTGCGGTGATCCGACTCCCGGTCCTGTTGCCGGCGATGTACAGGTATCCAAGGTTTATTGGGGTAGCGAACGCTAGCTGCGGGGCGGCGCGCGCGTCGTGACAAACAGGTAGCCCCTGGACCCGTCGGTGCTGGTTCCAGGCTCCGGCCAGACGGGAAAGCGGGCGCCGTTGGATCGCGGACAAAGATGGTGGTCGCAAGTTCCGCGTCCGTGATTGTGATCGGGGAGTCTGTTGGCGGGCAATGGGACTGCGATCGGTAGCGCCGCGCTTGCCGCCCAATCCGCGCATCCCGTCACACGTCCTCCTCGAGCTACCTTGACTCGATCCGACCTCGGTCCGCACCAGAGACGTGCGGGCTTTAGAGCGACCCTTTCAGCCCCAGCTCTTCGGCCTTGGCTTGCATGGCCTTGATGCAGAAATCAATGTGGTCATCGAGAGAGACTCCCAGTTCTTGCGCTCCGTCGAGGATATCCTGCCGGTTGACGGACCGCGCAAAGGCCTTGTCCTTCATCTTTTTCTTCACCGAAGCGACGTCGACTTCGAAGACGCTACGGTGGGGCTTGACGTAGGAGATCGCTGTGATGAAGCCTGCCAGCTCGTCGCAGGCGTAGAGGGTCTTTTCGAGCTTCGAGACACGCGTCACGCCGCTATAGTTGGCATGGGAAAGGATCGCCCGCCGGATCTCGTCGCCCACGCCGCGTTCGGCCAGGAGGGCTTCGCCTTTCATCGGGTGGTCGGGCGCCTGGGGATGAATCTCCCAGTCGAAATCGTGCAGCAGTGCGGTGACCGACCACAGTGCCGCATCTTCGCCAAGTCTCCGGGCGTAGGCGGTCACGCAGGCCTCGACGGCCAGCGCGTGCTTGCGGAGGCTTTCGGACTGTGTGAATTCGCAAAGGATGTTCCAGGCCTGCTGGCGGTCAGGCGCCCGTTGGGGTTCTGCCATGGTTTCCATCATAGCGGGGGAAAGGCATCACCCCAAGCAGCCCGGCGCGCCGCCCGGAAGCGCTCGCGGTCGCGCTTGGATACGCGCAGGCTCTCGATTCCGCGCGGCGTGCAGGCTTCGAGCGTGATCAAACCCGGCTGGTGGCGGGGCCGGCGAATGATGCGGGAGAGGGCGAGGTGTCTCGGCTGGCGTCCGACGGCGATATAGCTGAACTTTTCATCCTCATAGCTCAGTTCGCCCCCTTTGAGACGCCGATGCAGCGAAGTGCGTTCCACGCGGGCCGCGAAATGGCACCAGTCCGGATCATCGAGAGGACAGGGGGTCGCGGCGGGGCAGGGAGCGAGCATATAAGCACCGGCCGCGAGCAGAGAGTCGCGCGCCTCGCGAACCAGCGCGAAACCTCGTGGGGTGCCGGGCTCAATGATGACGAGGGCCACGCCCGCGGACCGCCACAAGCGTTCCACCAAGGCCGGCGCCCGCGATTCGCCTAACGAATAAGCCGCGATGACCAGGTCGTGCGGCGGGAATTGTGCCAGACGCAAGAAATTCTCGACCCGAATTTGGGCTTTTGGAAGCAAGTCGCGCGCCACGCCCGCGAGCTCGCTATCGCGCTCGATCAGGGTTATCGCCTCGAGCATTGGAAACCACGATTGCGCGGCGAGCGATGCGGCGCCGGCGCCGGCGCCGACATCTAACAGGCTGGTGATCGAGCAGTCCTCGAGCTCGCGAAGGACGGCATGGGCAGCGGCGTACGTTGCCGGCATGCGGGTGGCCAGGTACGCGGCGACGCGTTCGGCGGGGAGAAGTCCGGCTGTCGGCGCCGCATGGTCTTGGCGGTATGCGGTGGACATTGCTTGAGCGGCACGTCTCAGTTGAGGGAAGCCGACGGCGGCAGCCCGTTCGTCGACCGCATTGCGCACGCACTCGGGCAGTTGCATCTTCAACTATCATGCCGGAACTTCGTCGCCGGCGGTGGAGCCTACGGGGTTGAGCCGGACTGCCACACCGGGACTAGAAGGCAGATTCACGCTGAGACCAAGCGCAGTACGCGCGTAGCCGCAGACAGGAGATCAACGATGTTCGAGCAGGCCGTCGCCGGCGCCCGTACGGGGTTGGGTGGTCAGCTTGGCATTTGCCGGCGGAGCGCTGGTGGTCAGCTGCGCCTGGGTGGCCCCGCGGTTGCGGCCGCAGCTTTGCCGAAGGCACATACGCCGACATCGATCGTCGGGCCGCATGCGGAGACTGCGCATACGCCTGTACCGCAGTTCGTCCCGCGAGAGCAGGGCGTGTGACGCTCGATCCACCGCGTGCGATTCCACCGACTGCGGCGTCGCTCGACGAGCCGCCGGCGCCGCGCCTGGATGTCGAGGAAGGTACCGCCAAGCCGGAAACGAGCTTCGCGGATGTGAGTCTGCTGCAATCGCTCGTTTCGATGTCGAGATCGAAGCGGCCCGTCGGACCGGTTCGAGGGGCTGTAGCTAAACCTGACCCGGCCCTGCCGGGTGCCATCCGCATACGCGGTTCGGTCGAAACGGCAACGGCTGGTTGATCGCGTTGAGCCGCTATTTCGTCCGATGGCGGCGGAGATGAGGTCCGACCGCGACCTGCGCGTCTCGAGCGGTTAGGGCAGGATGCGGTGCGCCGATGGGTCTATCAGCCGACCCGCTGAACCGGTGAAGCTGATCACTTCGATTTATATCGTCTTCCGACCTATCCCGGATTGACATGGCGTTAGCCAATTCCCGCTCGCTCGAGCAATTTGTTAAGAGTGGTATCACCAGCCCCATGTTGGTCAGGATCCGACTCGGCAGACAAATTCCAGTGGCCACCAAGCGAGCGTTCCACCGTCGCACGGCTCAGGCTGCTGCCCTCGTGCTCCGGCCGGCGGCGCTCATGGCCTGTGTCCTGGGACTCTGGCGAATCGCTTCGGACTACAACTGGGCGGGTGGTTTTGCGATACCCTCCGGCCTGTTCTCTCACTGGCAGGTGTGGTTGGGTGGGGCCGCGCTGTTACATTTGTGCGCTTCGGCACTGAACCGGTACGCAAAAGGAGATCGAACGGCGTCCTGAGAACAGGATTCCTTTTGATATTCTGACTGTAGGACCCCGCCATGGGATACACGCGGTTGCGCTACACCCGATCCTCCTATTTCGGATACCTGACACCGGGAGTGAAGTGGCTCCTGATCATCAACACGGCCATGTTCCTGCTGACCTATCTAGGCGGACCAGCCGTGAGCACCCAGGCGAGGCTGCTGTTGGGGCTGAGGGCCGAGGCGGTGGTGCACATCCTGATGGTCTGGCAGGTCGTGACGTACATGTTCCTGCACGCTGGCATCACTCACATTCTGTTCAACATGCTGGCGTTGTGGATGTTCGGATCGATGCTCGAGCAAGATTGGGGCACGCGGCGTTTCCTGAAGTACTACTTTCTCTGCGGCATCGCGGCAGGCTTGTGTGTGCTGGTTGTGAATGTGGCCATCGGGGATTGGTACACGCCGACTATCGGTGCCTCGGGGGCCATCTTCGGACTACTGGTGGCCTTTGGCGTCATGTACCCGAACCAAACCGTGCTGATGAATTTCTTATTCCCAATCAAGGCCAAGTACATGGTCGTGATCTACGCCGTCATCGAATTATTGATGACATTCGGCCCCAACACGGGCGTGAGCACGATCGCGCATCTGGGCGGCATGTTGTTCGGGTACATTTACCTGAAGGCAGGGTGGCGTCCCAGCTTGGGCCTGGCGGAGGCGCGATCGGCCTACCAGCAGTGGAAGCTCGAGCGGGCCAAGCGGAAGTTCCAAGTTTACATGCGAAAACATGGCAAGGATCGCGGCCCGCGGGTAAACTAGGGATGCAACGAGGCTTCGTCAAGAAACGTCTGTTGATATAGTGTCATCGGGGGTTACCTCTATGCGAGCTTGGAAAACCGCTGTTCTCTCGGCCTTTGTGCTGACTGTGTCGGCGTCGTGGTTGCTCGGTCAGGAACAGGGGCCCAATCGTGATTCGAGTTCGACCGTTGCGCGCCCACGCAAGAAAGATAGCGGAACTACGGACGACTCCGAACTTCCCAAGATCCCTTCGAAATTGAGCAAAAAGGCCGAGACCGATACGACCGGTCTGGCATCGTTCAAAAGCGACGTCGAAATCGTGACCGTGGATGTCGCGGTCCTGGACAACAAAGGTCACTTCATTCCTGGCATTCCGTCAGGCAACTTCCGGGTTCTGGAAGACAACGTGCCGCAGCCGATCAAGGGGATCAACCAGGGCGAAGCGCCTATGACCGTCGGCATGGTGATCGAGTTCAGCAACTTGTTTCAGCGATACTGGGGGTCGACCTGGTACCAGACCCTCACCGCGGCCTGGGGTTTCGTGGAGACCCTGAAGCCGGAAGATTACGTTGCCATCGTCGCCTACGACATCCGGCCGGAAATCCTCACCGACTTCACTACGGATAAGGCCAAAGCGCGCGATGCGTTGCAGCGTCTGAACATTGCCGCCTTTTCGGAAGCCAACCTGTACGACGCCCTTACGGACACCGCGGACCGAATGTCCGGGATTGAAGGGCGTAAGGCGATCGTGCTGATCTCGTCGGGCATCGACACGTTCAGCAAAATCAACTATGGAGAAGCACGCAAGAAACTGCAACAGTCCGGCGTTCCCGTATACCCGATTGGATTGATGCAGACCCTCCGCATTCTGGCCGAATCCTACGGGAGGTTGGCTCCGATTGCGCAATTGGATTTTCTGCAGGCCGACAACGCCATGCGGACGTTCGCGGCGGAGACCGGCGGCATCGCGTTCTTCCCGAGATTCATCGGTGAATTTCCCACGATTTTTCAAAACATCCACCAGGCCCTGAGGAGCCAGTACGTACTCACATACGAACCCACCAATAAGGCGCACGACGGGAGCTATCGCAAGATCAAAGTGCAATTGGTGAACCCGGCGACCAACGAACCGTTAAAGGTCACCGACCAAAAAGGCAAGCCCATCAAATACCAGATCATCGCGAAATCCGGTTACAAGGCTCCGCGCGAAGTGGAGTGAAGAACACGAGTAATCCGGACCGTTTTGTCAAGAACGAAATGCGGCGATTTTCCAAGATGATGCGAGTGCAGTCCCAGAGTGTTGACAGATGGTTACGGCTCTGTTACGCTCGCTTGGTTCCTGTAATGAAGACGACGCCGGTTGCGAACGTTCGAATCCTTCTTGTTGATGACAATCGAGACGGGCTGGTAGTTCGAAGATCGCTGCTGGAAGAACTCGGATACTGCGTGGAGATCTCCGGGAACGGAGAAGACGCCCTGAGGCTGTTCGAGGCGGCTCGCTTCGATGTGGTCGTGACCGACTACAAAATGCCGCGGATGAACGGGGCCGAGTTGATCGAGCAGATTCGCAAAGTCGATCCCAATGCGCGAGTGATTCTCCTCTCCGGCTTTGTCGACCCATTGGGGCTGACCGAGCAGAACACCGGCGCCGACACCGTGGTCGAAAAGAGCGCGCGCGAACCGGTCCATTTAGTCCGGGCGGTCCGGCGGTTGCTGAACCGCACTGGGCTGCGCAAGCCAGCGGCCATTGAGATGAGCGGATCGGCGGTCCGCGAACGTGGCACGCTGACCAGGAATCTGGCACACTAACTTAGGTGGCCTTCCGTGTTGTGTGTGGGTTTCTGGCCTCGCTGCTCGCCGGGGGAGTAGCCGAGGCTACCGTCCGCC
>JAGWQP010000612.1 GCA_028876805.1 Acidobacteriota bacterium
GTGGAGGAATTCTTGCCCAGAACCATGCGGTTTACCGTCAGGCTGGTGTCGTCAATCGAAGTCACCGTCCCGGTGAAAAACTGGTCTCGGGCTTTGGCCTGAGTGGACTGGGCCGGCTTTTGCGGGAAGGAGGGTGTAGTGGCGCTGCTTGCGAGAAACGCGAGCAGGATGCCCGAGGAGATAAACCGCATCATTTCAGAATAGTACTGGCCGATGAATGCCGTCTAAAGACAGAATTAAAGTTCGTTCATGATCGGCTGTCCGACGATGTCCTGGGGCTCCGGGTGGGCGTCGCCGATCGGCAGTTCGATGCGGAAACGGGTGCCTTCGCCGGGCGTGCTGTCCACCGTGATGGTGCCGTCGTGCGCTTTCACAATCCAGGCGACGAAGCTCAGCCCCAATCCCAACCCCTGGTCCGGGGCCGGAGCCGAGCCCGAGCCGGGAACCCGATAGAAGCGGTCGAAGATGTGGGGCAGATGTTGTTTGGGGATCCCGCGGCCGGTGTCCTCGACCACCAATTCGGCGAACGGCTCCTCGGCTCGCAACGTGATTTGAACCGCACCTCGCTCGGGGGTAAACTTGAGCGCATTGGAGAGCAGGTTGGTGATCATGCGCTCAATTTGTACCCGATCCACATAGGCCTTGCAGCTTGGGGGCGTGGTGGCGGACAACCGGACGCCCGCCGCTCCGGCCGGAATCTGAAATTGGTCCACCACGTCTCTAACCACGCCGCTCAGGTCGACACGGGCCTTCTGCAGCGCCAGTTGTCCGGACTCAGCTTGGGAGAGTAAGAGCAACGCGCGCACAATTTGCGACAGCCGGTCGATATCCTGAAGGGCGTTGACCATGGCGTCGCGATACTGCTCGGTAGTCTTGGCGGTGAACAAGGCCACCTCGAGCTGGCCGCGAATCGCCGTAATGGGCGTTCGCAGCTCGTGCGAGACATCGGTGGAGAACTGGCGCATCTGTCGGAACGAGGCTTCCAGCCGTTCGATCATGCGGTTGAAGGTCAACACCAGATAATCGAGTTCATCGTTGGCCTCACGCGTCGGAATGCGGAGGCTCAGATTGGAACCGGAGATTCGCTGGGCGGCCTGCGCCACGGCCAGCACCGGCGTAAGGGCGCGGCCGGCCATGAACCAGCCCAATAACGAACCCAGCAGTAAAGCACCCGCCACAGGCCCGACGGCAAACCACGTGTACTGGCGGAGAATGATCTCGTTATTCGCTAGAGGAACGCCGAGGGCCAGGTAGAAGGGAGCTTGATGTTTCTCATCGAAGACGATTCCAGCACGGATCAGATAGGCGGCCCCGTTATGGTCGCGGCGTTCGGTCCAGAAGGTCTTCGCAGCGGCATCCGGCTGGGGGGGAGCTAAGGCCAGCCGCACGCGTTGCTGAATGAGTTCCGGCTTGTCGATCCCGATGTCCTTATAGGTGTTGGACCGCTCGAGCACGTTCCCGCTGGCGTCGGTCAGAAGATAAATGCGGCGAATGCGCTCGACAATCAGGCTTTCGTCGGGGTCTTCGGAATCGTAATACCAATGCCATTCCAGGCCCGTGCCCTTATAGATCTCGATGCGGAGGTATCCCTTGACGGCAGCCCATTCCTGGTCGAGCGCGTCGTGTACCTGATCATCCAGTACGGTCGCCAGGCGCGCGCGAAAAAGGGCCGCCACGCCGATTAGAAGAATCGCGAAGAAAAGGGCGTAGCTCGCCGTGAGCCGGAAACGTAGGCCGCGCGTCACGCGGCGTGGACGGCGCTTGCGGGCCATGCTACACCTGCCGTTCCGCGGCCGGTTCCGCCGTCCGCTCCGCGGGCTTGTCAGGGCTCTCAATCATGTAGCCGATGCCGCGCACGGTCTGGATGAGTTTCTGCGTGAAGCGGTCGTCGATTTTGCTGCGGAGATGCCGGATGTAGACGTCGACAATGTTGGTGAGGCCGTCGTAATCCATATCCCAGACATGCTCGACGATCATGGTGCGGCTGAGGGGGCGACCCTTGTTGCGCATCATGTATTCGAGGATCCCGAATTCCTTGGGGGCGAGCTCAATGGACTCGCCGGCGCGGGCGACCTTGCGGCGGATGCAGTCGAGCGTGAGGTCGGAGACTTGGAGCTTCTCGGGCGCGGGCTGGCCTCGGCGGAGAAGCGCCCGCACGCGAGCCAGCAGCTCGACAAAGGCAAACGGCTTGACTAGATAATCGTCGGCGCCCTGCTCCAGTCCTTTGACGCGGTCGTCGAGCGCTCCGCGCGCGCTGAGGATCAGCACCGGCGGCCCGACTTGCCGGCTGCGAACCCTCTCGAGCACCTGCATACCATCCATGTCCGGCAGCATGAGATCGAGGATGACCAGGTCATAGTCGGCCGAGTGGACGCAGTCGAGCGCTTGGCCACCCGTGGCCGCGGTATCGACGGCATAGCCGGCTCCCTGCAGGCCGCGGGAGAGAAAGTCCGCGATGCGTTTTTCGTCCTCGACGACCAGAATCCTCATCCCTTTAAGGTTACCCCAGCGGGAAACTCCCAGCGCCAAGGCGTCTGTGGTTGGCCCCGAATCCCTCCGTGAGGGATTTCCGACCGTAGCCAGGAGCGGGGTCCGGTGTGACGGCGCCGCAGAGGCGATTTCGACCGCAAAGGTGAAGCCGTGGGGGCTCTTCCCCATCGAAAAGAGTACGGCGGTCGAGTGCGGCAACCCTCATCTTTGAAGGCGCCGGCGACCGTCACCCGTGGTCGGGGCTTCGATGGTTGCCAGCTGGTCGAGCCGCCGTCTCGAAAGACACTACCGGGTGTGGCCCTGGCGGCAGACCCCCGGCCGTATCTCCCTCCCATCGAGAAAGGCACTACTTCACCCAGCCGCTTATCGACTGGGGTGCTCGGTCGCCATATCGGGCGGCGCTTCTTCCCCGGTAGACTAACCGGCTGGAAGCCTCCTTCCGCGATAGCCGACCGGCCGGCGCGGAGTGGACGGTCCAGTCGAAATTGTGAGGGCCTTGAATTTCTCCCGACTAGCGGCGCGCCGTCTTTGACGCGCAAGGTATGGTCGCTCGGATCGTTATTTAGCCAAAACCCGGCCATGCGGGGGCGGGTCGCGAGTTTCACGGCCAACCTGCTAATAGCTAGTGCTTCGATTGCAGTCTGAGGCGTCCGGCCCACGAGACGATCGGCGCCTCGCCGCCCGTCCGGGCGTGGCCGCGGTCCTTGTTACCATCGAAATGAAATGGACCCGTCGGTGCGCGAGCGATACTCACGGCAGATCCTGTTTCCCGGCATCGGCGAGCGCGGGCAAGAAGCGTTGCTCGGCGCACGGGTGGCCCTGGTAGGCTGCGGCGCGCTCGGGAGTTTTCACGCAGCGGCGCTGGCGCGGGCTGGCGTCGGATCAATGGTCATTATCGATCGCGACTATGTCGAGTCCAGCAACCTACCGCGGCAATGGCTATTCGAGGAATCTGATGCTGCCGACGCTCTGCCCAAGGCGGCCGCCGCCGAGCGGCGCTTGGCTTTGATCAAGTCCTCCATCCACGTGCGCGGCGTGGTGGCGGACCTGACCGCCTCGAACGCAGAACAACTGCTCGGTCGCGTCGATCTCATTCTGGACGGCACCGACAACTTCGACACCCGCTACCTGATCAACGATTTCTCGGTAAGCCGCAGCATTCCCTGGGTTTACGGCGCGGCCGTGGGCAGTTACGGGCTGGCTATGCCGGTCTTGCCCGGCCGCACGCCCTGCCTGCGGTGTGTGTACCCGAACCCTCCCCAAAGCGCGCAGCCTACCTGTGAGACCGCCGGCGTCGTCAATGTGATCGCATCGCTTGTGGCGTCATACCAGGTCGCTGACGCCTTGAAGATCCTCTGCGGGCAGGCCGACCGGGTTGAGGCGCGAATTACCACGGTGGACGTCTGGCAGGGCGGGACGAGGCAGATCGCAGCGCCTCCGCGCGACCCCGAATGTCCGGCGTGCGGCCGCCGCCAGTTCCCCTATCTCGAAGAATCCCGTCGCGAGCCGGTGCGCCTGTGTGGCAGAAGTGCAGTGCAGGTCCAGGAACGCGAACAGTCGCTCGATCTGGCGGAACTCAAGGCTCGGTTGGAGCGAATCGGGGAGGTTCGCGCCAATGAGTTCGCGGTGCGTTTCTTTGTGCCGCCTTATGAGATGACGATTTTCCCCGACGGCCGCGCCATCATCAAAGGGACCAGCGATGCCGGCCTAGCCCGGAGTCTCTATGCGCGATATATCGGCTAGTAGCCCAGTTCCTTGTCGACTACGTTGAGAAGCGGCTCGCGCTTGCGGTATCGTTCAAAATTATCGAGGAAAAAACGCATGGCCGCATCCAGCCAGTCGGCGGTATGGTCAGCACAGTGGGGTGAGAGCAGTACGTTTTCCAGCCGGTAAAAAAGATGGCCTGGGGGCAAAGGTTCCGAATCGAACACGTCCAGGGCGGCGCCCTTGATGCGATTCTCCGAAAGCGCGCGCAGGAGCGCGCGTTCATTGATGACCGGTCCGCGGCCGACGTTGATGACCACCGCTCCGGGTTTCATCACGTCAAATTCCGCCGCTCCGATCAAGGAGTGCGTTTTGGGCGTGAGAGGCGCCGCCACCACGATGTAATCGCATTGGGAGATCATCGCGGCCCGGTCGCCCGGGCTAAAGATCTGGCTGACCAGCGGGTCCATGTTATAGAGCAGCGGTCCGCGCCGGGTCATCCCCAGCACCCTCATCCCCATGGAGCGCACGCGGGCGGCCACGGCGCGGCCGATATCGCCGTACCCGACGATTCCCACCGTCTGCCCGGAGATCTCGTCGACTTCGAACGGCTCCCAGCGCCCCTGACTCTGACTGCGGATCATCCTTCGGAAGTCCTTGGCGAAATACAGAATCGCGCCCACCACGAATTCTCCCAACGATTGGCTGAACACGCCGCGGCCATTGGTCAGAACTGCTGGATGCGCCACCAGGTCACCGAACAGCAGGTTGTCGAGCCCGGCAGCCCGGGTATGCACCCAGCGCACCCTCGGAGACATACCAAAGACGTCCCGCAACAGCTTCCCGGAGAGCGACCAGCTGAAGATCACGGTGGCCTGAGGGGCGGCGCGTTCAAAGGCTTGGGTCGTCGTTCCGACCGCGATGCTGGTTTCCGGGGGCAGTTCCTGGAGCTTTCGAAGCTGGGGCTCGGTGGGATCGGCAAGTACCAGAAGCGTTTCACTATCCATCAGGAGAAAGCTAGCACATGTTCGACCTCTCTCTCGAAGTCCTGCGCGTCGTCGAGGACTCCGCCATCGCTTCGGCGCGAACCATGGGCATGGGCGACGTAAAAAGGGCGGACCACGCCGCCGTGGAAGCTATGCGCCGTTGCATGGATACCATTCCTATGGACGGCACCATTGTCATAGGTGAAGGGGAGCGCGACCAAGCTCCGATGCTCTATATCGGGGAGAAGGTCGGAGCGCTGAATTCCGCCGCCGAAATCGTGGTGGATATCGCGGTCGATCCGCTGGAGGGCACCAACCTCTGTGCGACTGGCGCGGGAGGCGCCATCACCGTGCTGGCGGCTTCCGAGAAAGGGGGCTTGCTGCATGCGCCCGACTGTTACATGGAAAAGATCATCATCGGTCCGGCAGCCAAGGGAGCCGTGGAACTGGATGCCCCGGTCAAACAGAATCTGAAGGCCATTGCGCGCCGGCTGCAACGCGGCGTGGACGACCTGGTGGTGGTGGTGCTCGACCGGCCGCGGCACCAGAAGCTCATCTCGGAGATTCGTGAAGCCGGAGCGCGCATCCGCCTCATTTCCGACGGCGATCTTTCCGCGGGGATTGCGGCTGCCGTGGCCGGAACGGGAGTGCATCTCGTCATGGGAACCGGCGGAGCGCCGGAAGGTGTGTTGACCGCGGCCGCGCTCCGCTGTCTGAACGGCGAGATCCTTGCCCGTCTGGTGGTCAAAGACGATGCCCAAAAAGAGCGCATGCAGCAAATGGGCATCCACGACGTGACCAAGATCTACAACACCACGGAATTGGCTCCAGGGCATCGGTTGGTTTTTGCCGCCTGCGGGGTCACCGATGGCAACCTGTTGCGCGGTGTCCGGTTCACCGGTGACGGAGTGCTCACGCAATCCGTGGTGATGACATCTTCCACTCCCAAGGTGCGCTTTGTCGAAACGACACAACTGGAAAACAAGCCGGACGTGAAGGTGCGGTTTCGATAGCCGGTCGGTTGCTTCAGCGCGAAGCCTGCGTCAAACTGAAATTGCCATACTCATGCCCGACTACTGTAGCTGCGGCGCTCAACTGCCCGACGACGCGCTTTTCTGCCACAAATGCGGGAAGCCTCAGAGACATCTGGTGACGGTCGGACCTGAGATTCCCGCTGGAGAAGACCCCCCGGCGCCTGCCTCGGTGGCCAAGGCTGAGCCGCTGCCGCTCAATTTTCACAACCCGGTCGCGGTGCGCATCGCCCTCATCGTGGGACTGGTTACGACATTGCTGAGCTGGCTGCCGCCTCTCAATATCGTTTTGTGGGCGGCGGGCGGCTTTTTTGCGGTATTCCTCTACCGGCGTCGCACCGGTCACCTGCTGGACGTGCGCGACGGTGTGCAGATGGGCTGGATTACGGGCGTCCTTACCTTCACCACGACGGTCGTGATCTTCACCGCCACCCTGCTGCCGGCGGCCCTTTCCGGCGGCGTTGGTGCGCTGATTCAGGCGCAATTCAAGAATGCCACAGACCCCAACGTGCAACAGATGCTCAAGATGTTCGAGAGCGGTCCGGGGCTGGCCTTTCTGCTGGTGATCACGTTGTTGTTGATGTTTGTGTTTATCATCGTGCTAAGCATCGCCGGTGGTGCGCTCGGCGCCAAGATGACACGCCGTGGCTGAAGGCCCCGCTTTATTGCGCGCGTTGTGAATACCTTTTCACTGTCGCCACGGCCGCAAAAATGACCGCCATCGCAACCGCTTCCTTGGCCCCGAACGGCTCGCGATAGAACAGCCATCCGAGCGCGACCGCCACTATGGCGTTTACGTACGAGTAGACCGAGATCACCGCCACGGGCAGACGGTCCATCACGTAGATGTACGAGCTGTACCCGACGATGGACCCGAAGGCGACCAGATATAACAGCGCCGCCACTCCGCGTACACTCCAGTCGATGCGGTGCTCTCGAAGCCCAATCGCCAGCGGCAACAGGAGCAGTCCGGCAGCCAACTGCTGCATGCCGGCGGCGATCACGGAGTGGGCCTTTCCCGACTGGCGGCGTTGATAGATCGACCCGAATGACCAGGCCGCCATCCCCAGTTGCAGGATCAGGAATCCATTCAGCATCGCGCGGTCGATGGCGTGGCTCGCCACATCGCCGGTGAACAGCAGCGAAGCCCCCACGAGCCCAACCAACATGCCGCCGATTGTCGGCGCGTACAGGCGCGCTCCGCCCGGAAGCAGAGCTTCCACGCCCACCAGCCAAAACGGGGAGATGGTGGTGATCAGCCCGGCCATACCGCTCGGGATGAGCAGCTCGGCATACACCAGGCTGCTGTTGCCGACTCCCAGGAGGAGAAACCCGCTCAAAACGTTCGAGGCGAGCTCCCTGCCGCGCGGCACATACAAGCCGCGCATCCGCGCAAACCACACTAGCAGCGACCCCGAGATCAAGAAGCGCGCCGAGACCAGCACCAGGGGCGGGAATGACTCGAGCGCGATGCGGATCGCAAGATACGTGGTGCCCCAGAAGAAACACACCGCGGCCAGCGCGAGATACGGCTTCAAGAGAGGGTGCCGCGGCAAGCTTTTAGCCTATCAACCGGCGAGCTACACGCGCACCCCGTTGGCTTGGAGGACCAGCACGCCGGGAAGCCGGAAACAAAACCGTGCGCCCTGGCCGGGTCTCGATTCCACCCACATATCGCCACCGTGATCGAGCACGGTTTGACGCGAAAGCGCCAGGCCGAGGCCCAGGCCATTGCGTTTCCCGCTCACGAAAGGCTGGAATAGTTGAGAGCGGATTTCTGGCGAGATGCCCGGCCCGTTGTCGGTCACCTGGACTAAAGCCCAGCCGTCTTCGAGGCCCGCGGTGATGCGCACTTCGCCGCCGTCGGGCATGGCTTCAAGCGCGTTCGATATCAGGTTGACGAAGGCGCGTTCCATGCGGCTGCGCTCGAGCGGCAATTCGATCTCCGGTGGAATAGCCAGAATGAGGTCGACGTTTTGTGCTTGGGCGGCTGGACCGAGCGCCTCACAAGCGGCCGCAGCAGCTTCCCTCAGCCGGCACAGCTCCGCCGCCCGGCTCTTCCCGCGCGAAACATCTAGCAGGTCCTGCAGCAGTTCCTGGATGCGGCGCGACGCCTGGTAGATATTTCCGGCCAAGCGTTTGACGTGTCCTGGAGCAAGCTCGCGGTCCACCAGCATCTCGGAACCGCCGTAAATCGCCGCCAGTGGATTGCGCAGGTCGTGGACGATGGAGGCCGACAACCGACCGATTGTCGAAATCCTCTCCTGGCGGATCAGATCTTCCCGCGCCGACCGGATGGACGCGCACATAGTATTGAACGTCCGGGCCAGCCGGCCCATCTCGTCCTCACTGGTGACTTCCACTTCAATCGCGTAGTTCTGTCGCGCCACTTCCGCCGCCGCGCGGTCCAGTTGCTTGACGGGTTCCACGATCTGTCGGGCCAGCAGGTAAGTCAGCACCAAGCCCGCCGAGACCGCCATCACCCAGAGCAGGACGATGTTGCTATAAAGACTGGCGATCCGGCGGCTGGCTCCCTCGAACGAACGCAGAATCAGGAGTTGTCCTATCGGCTTTCCAGTGATGTCTTGGAGCGGGTCGACAAAACTCGCGTATTCGGCCACTCCGTCGCTGACGCGATCCGCCGGTCGCGTTCGATCGAAATAATTCACCACCACCCGCGTACCCCGCGCGTTCAGGGTGGAGGCGATCACTCGGCCCGGCGTAAGGAACAGAAACTCGCTGCCACCGGTCTGGGTTTTCAGCTCCTGGGCCACCACCGCATCCACGTGGTAGCCGGCCACCAGAACGTTGATCAGATTCTGCCCCTGCGTCGATTGGACGTAGACAGGCGTCACCGATAGCTGAAAGAGTTCTCCGTCCTGCAGGAAGAATCCAGAAACCTGCTCAGGGAACCGGCTGGCCGCCATCTGGACCACGTCCATTTTCTTGCTCAACGAAATAGGTGTCACTCCTCCCAGCGACGCGATCACCCGGCCGCGTGGATCGGTTACCAGAAAGATGGCGTTCGCCTCGGAGATCTTCGACCACAATTCGCCCGCACTGTCCCGAATGGTGGCTTGATCGCCGGTGCTGAACGCAGCGCGAACGTCTGACATGGTGCTCAGAATCCGCGTGACCTTGGACAGCAACTCGGCTCGTGACTGCAAGATCGACGTGTAGGCCTGGAAGCTTTCGCGCACCTCCTCATCCAGGGTGTCGGACATCGTTTTGGTGATGTGGTTGAGAACGATCTCCCCGGTGATGGCGAACAGAATCGTGACCGCCACGGAAGTGGAAAGCAGGATCTTCCACAACAGCGACAGCCGGGAAAACCAGCGCGGAATCATTTGGGCGCTCCCGGATAGCTTTCGCCGCTGACCACCGGAGGGTACGGCTGGCCGTATTTGTTCAAGTGGGGCGCCGGTACGAACCCGGTTTCGGAAATCGATATGAGCGGGAGTGCCAGGCCGCTCTCGGCCACCTTAATCCGGCGCTCCAGCGCCTCCAGGTTTTCCGGAACCGCGCGTTCGTGGAACATCCGAAGCTGGTATTCGCCCGGCGGCACGCTTGGGAGCGTGAATTTGCCGGATGGCGGCGTGACCACGAACCACGGAGTGGACATGACTGCGATAATAGCGCTCATGGTCGGATGAATGTTGCAGAAGACCCGCACGATGCCCGGCAACTTGAACGGCACGCTTCGGTTGGTGCCCGGTGGATACAACCCCACGTCGAATGGCTGGCCGCTGAAATTCGAGAAGGCATTATGAAAGATGGGATCGAAATTCGGGAAGTCCACCGTGCTGCCGAGCGGAACCGCGATGATGTGCGGCGTAAACCGCTTGTCCCGCTGCACCATCTGGAGGCGCTTTGGAGCGGCACCCGCTGCCGCGGGGCGGTCCACGGACTCGAGCCATAAAACCACGCCGGCATAGTTTTTGCGCTTGCGGACCCCCGCGTCGCGCGAGTTAGTGATCTCCACCTCGCCGCTTACGGCTGCGGCGCGGGCAGAACCAGGAAGCCCCAGCCACAAGGCCGCGCTAGAAAAGATAAGCCAACGCCAGGTCATAGTGATTGTTCCGGCGCGTCCCTTGTCCGAGATACACCGTCCGTAACTGGGAAACCTCCGGACCCATGAGCACATTGGGCGCGATTCGGAAGTAGAGGTTACCGCCGAACATCCAGTTCTTTCCGATGTTGCCGGCTAGCAGATCGGAATTCCGGTCGTCCTGTTGTCCTGAAAACAGGTGAAAGTCCAACCGGCGCGTGGCATGGATGGTAACCTGCCCCCACCCTCCCTGACTCCGGACTGCGTCTGCGCCCTGCGGGTCAATGTCATAACCCTGGCGATAACCAGAGCCGAGTTCCGAGACATTTTGTCCATGGTAGAAGGCGCCCGTGAACTCGAGCCACCGCACTGGCTTGACGAACCAGTCAAACGAAAGCACCTGGGACGGCACGGAGAAGCCCGAATTGTGAGTCGTGCTCAGATGAAATCCCGGCGCGATCTCGAGTTTCCGCTCGTCATCGAAGTTGTGAAACAGCTCGAAACGCCCCTCCACTCCGGGACGCGCGGCTTCGAGGTTCGTGGCCGGCAGGCTTCCGGCATAGGGACCGGTTTCCCGTGTCTGA
>JAGWQP010000613.1 GCA_028876805.1 Acidobacteriota bacterium
AAATGTCCATCCGCCTTTGGAAGCACTTTTCTGCAGTTTGGCGGCGAAGAGTCTGGATAACTTGTCGTCATCTTCTTTTCCAGAGGTCATGGTGTTTTTCCCCTCCATTCATCCGTTTGTCGAACCACCGAGCCCGGAATCGACATGCTGCAGGAAAATTTCTTCATCGTAGGCCATTTGCGAGTTGCCGAATCAACAGGAACTCCAGACACTCGTGTGTAGTCGATCAGTCTGGAGCGAGTTGACGCGCCAATCGGAACTTGGACTCAAGGCGGACAGTTTGAGGTTGACGCCCGAGGGATACATGTGAACGGATTACAACAGCGTCAGCCCTTGTTGAACCTGTCCCGGCGACTCTGAAAACTGCCGACATTGGTTTCGTAACATGGCCGCGAGCCGCGGCCATGTCGGTCCGGGAGTGTCGCGCCAGGGCGCCGGACCGTGATCATGCAGTATGTCTGCCTCTCCGGGTCGTAGTTGAAGACTTCTGCCGGCCGATTCCGACTCGCAGTTCGCGAAAGAACAGCCACTCGGCCGGCGAAGCGTGCGTGGGCTGCTCGACGATCTCGATCAAAGCGGCCGCGTCTGGCTGCGGCGCGGACGGATACGGCACTGCGGCGGCAACTGGCCCCCATACGCGGGTGTTTACAACGCGGCGGAGGGTACCGGCCCGTGACACCCCGAACCGAGCTCTGGGCTCTGGTCTTCACCGGTTATCCAGCATCTCCCTCAGCCGCTGTTTGCTCGCTTGCTCCTTCGGCGTCCTGCCATTCGACTCCAGCCACGCTATCAGTCTTCTGAGTGGGATGCTATGCCTGGCGACCGGGTGCAAAACTGAGATTTCCAGTACGGTAGTGCTTGCCGGCCCACTGTCCATCCACTCTGCTGTGCGGAACGCCTTGACCGCCAGCGCCGCCGCCTCGAACAGCGATCCCGCGGTGACCTCAACAGAGTGCACTAGACCGCCGGGATCCTGGTAAGAGACGCGGCATGTCCGCAGTTCCGCCACGAGCCCAGGATACCACTTGGTTTCTCTTTTTGTTCGCCTACTCGAAGAACTTCTTCGCTTCGCCGGTGGTGTAGACGACGCCGTCAATGAGCACCCGGCCGGTATACGCGCCGGAGGGGCTTTCGAACTCCCAGGCGACCTGATGCCCTTCCCGCGCCAGTTTTGCCCACTTCGAGGCCTTGGCTGAGTTCTGCTCGAGCCAGAAGCGGTCCTGCTCGCCGCGAAACATACGCAAGCGAGAATGGCCCAGGCGCTCTGTCCAGGTCTTGATGTCGGTGAACTCGGCCATAAGGACCACTCTAGTCGACACCGCTCTCAAGCGCGAAAATGTCTTCTCAGGAGGGCGTTTGCACTTCGGGGAGACAGTCCTCGAAGTGGCCTCCACGGGCGAAGCGGCGAGCCGGGCGGCCAGAACCGCGCGCGACGGCATGTCACAATGGCCTCCGGTCATCTCGTCAGCTGTGCAGGAGGGGAAATGATCATGAAACGGAGACTGAATGCGTTCGCTGCGGCGCCCGGCCTGATGCAGCAGTGGCTTGATTTTGGCAACGCCATTCATAAGAGCGGTCTGGACGACAGCCTCATGGAGCTGTTCAAGATTCGTGCGTCCCAGATCAATGGCTGCGCCATGTGCTTGCACATGCACACAGCCGACGCCCGGAAACAAGGCGAGACGGAAGAGCGCCTCTATCTACTCGACGCCTGGCGCGAATCGCCGCTGTACACCCCGCGCGAGCGCGCCGCGCTGGCCTGGACCGAAGCTCTCACGCTGGTCGCCGAGACGCGTGCGCCCGACGAGGTCTACGAGGAACTCCGAGCGCACTTCACCGAGCAGGAACAGGTGAATCTCACGCTACTCATCGTCGCCATTAACGGATGGAACCGGCTCAACGTCGGCTTCCGCACGGTCCACCCGGTCGCGGAGAGCCAGGCAGCATGATGCCGGGGGATTCCACTTCCAACGCCGCTGCCAGCTTCGGTCCGCTGCGCCCGCGACTGATCCGGCTTGCCTACCGAATGCTGGGATCGGTCGCGGACGCGGAGGACGTGGTCCAGGAGGCATTCATCCGGTGGATGGAGGCGGATCGGGACGCCGTGCGCGAACCGGAAGCCTTTCTCCGCCGGGTGGTGACGCGCCTCTGCCTCGACCAGTTGAAGTCCGCGCGGCACCGTCGCGAGGCCTATGTCGGGCCCTGGCTGCCCGAACCGGTGGTCGAGCCGACACCAGATGACCTCGACGACATTACGCTTCCGCTGATGATGGCGCTCGAGCGGTTGTCGCCGCTAGAACGCGCCGCCTTTCTGCTGCACGACGTGTTCGACGTTAGTTTCGAGGAGGTCGCGGAGACGATCGGCCGCGAACCGGCGGCGTGCCGGCAGCTTGCCGCCCGTGCACGGGTGCATCTCAAGGCGGAGCGGCCCCGCTTTCCCGTGCCCAAGGAACGTGGCCTCGAGGTCGCGGCTGCGTTCTTTGCTGCTACCCGCAACGGTGACATGGAACGCCTCCGATCACTCCTGGCCACGGACGTAATGGCTTATTCCGATGGCGGAGGAAAGAAGCCGGCAAGCAAGGAGCCGATCGGCGGAATTGACGAGGTCATGCGGGTCCACACTTCGCTGGCGCGTCTCTTCGCCGACAGCATGTCGCGAGTGGTGCGCTATGGCTTCATCAACGGCCTGCCGGGATT
>JAGWQP010000007.1 GCA_028876805.1 Acidobacteriota bacterium
ACCTTCGAATTTCGATCTGCAAGTATTGCTCTTAGACTTTCAAGCAGTGTTTGTTCGATTGCGCGGTGGCTCCGTCCAATTTTACTTTTTCGAACGAGTAGGCGCGCCTTTATGACCGCTTCCGCGAATTCCTGGGCTGACCTGCGCGAGAGCGAAATCGCCAAATTTCGGAGCAAAACTGGCTTATCAATCTTCAAGACCAACAAAAGATCTTCTAGCAATTCATTCGCGACGGAATACGCAATCCACTGCGCCGGGGCATGCGACGCGAAGGTAAAATGCGAGCCTGGTGCAAGAATAGCCATATCGTGCCAACGCAACGCGCGCCACGCAGGTATCCCGGCACTGAGGGCGGAAGTCGAAACCGCATCCCTCGTCCTAAACACGCCCGCGGCCCGCCTGATCGCCGGTGGTGATAAGCGGCCGCTCCTGCTCGATGAAGTCGAAGCGTTGTTTAGATCCAGAGCCCTGGTGGTGGATGCGTGCCGTTATGTCGTGCGCGAAGAACATCTAGTGGTGTCGCTCGCCACGCGTCCGGTATTGTTCGCTCTCGCACAGACACTGGGCGAAGCCTGGCCGGGAGACGTGTCGAGGGAAACGCTGGTTGCACGGGCATTCGGTGGAAAGCACGCCGATGAATCGCATCGCGCGCGTTTGCGAGTCGAAGTCGGGCGGCTTCGCAGGATGCTTCGGGGGCTCGCAGAGGTGAGCGCAACCAAGCAAGGGTTTGCGCTGACGCCGCGCCGGGCAAGCAAGGTACTCGTACTGGCGCAGCCCGTCGAAGACGAGAATGTGTCCGTGCTGGCCATCCTCGCCGATGGTGAATCCTGGTCGAGTTCAGCCCTTGCGCTGGCGCTAGGAACGAGCCAGCGGACCGTCCAGCGAGCTCTTGATTCCCTGGCGGCGTCGGGCAGGGTTCAGTCATTCGGTCGGGCCAGAGCTCAGCGTTGGATGACCCCGCCCGTGCCCGGATTCACGACGACATTGTTACTCCCCTCTCCACTGCCGAATGACTAGGATGGAAGAATGAAACGCACCGCGGTCGAGATTATCCGTGAGTATGGACCCTTTCCGGGCGTCGACAACGTGCATGGAGTCACCTATGACGGGAAGCACGTCTGGTTTGCCACGGGAGACAAGCTGAATTCCTTCGATCCGGCGAGCGGCAAGGCTCTGAGTTCGATTGATGTCGCCGCACATGCGGGAACGGCCTTCGACGGCCGGCACCTGTTTCAGATCGCCGAGGATCGCATCCAGAAGATAGACCCAAAGAGCGGGTCCGTCCTTGCCACGATCCCGGCGCCCGGGGGCGGTCGCGACTCGGGACTCGCGTGGGCCGAAGGGACGCTCTGGGTGGGGCAGTATCGGGACCGGAAAATCCACCAAATCGATCCCCAAACAGGGGCGATTCTTAGAACCATCGAGTCCAACCGGTTTGTTACCGGCGTCACCTGGGTTGACGGGCAGCTCTGGCACGCCACGCAGGAAAATGACAAGAGCGACCTAAGGCGAGTCGATCCTAGAACCGCAGAAGTCTTGGAGGAGATGGAAATGCCGCCTGGAGTGTTAGTGTCCGGGCTTGAGTCCGACGGCGGCGACCGCTTCTTCTGCGGGGGCGGAAAGAGCGGGAAGGTGAGAGCCGTTCGCCGTCCTAAAGCGAGACGCCCCCAGTGACAGAGGATCTGAAGATCCGCACTCGATGTCACTATGGCGTTACTCGGGAGCTTAATGAGGCTCTGCCGCAAATGGGTTAGGATCAATTCGATTCCTGCAGCCCAGGAGTAAAGCTGTGATTAACGTTATGCCGTTTCTACTGTTTGATGGCAACTGTACGGAGGCCATGAAATTTTACCAATCCTGCCTCGGTGGCGATCTGACGATCACCAAGGCTGCCGACACGCCCATGCGTGAACAGGTCCCTCCCGAGCATCACCAAAAAGTCGTCAACGCCCATCTGAAGAATCACGCCGTTGAACTCATGGCATCGGACTGGCTGCACCCCGCAAGAACTCCCAAACAGGGAAACATGGTCTGCGTCTACCTCAGCGGTGGAACATATAGCGAGCTCAGAGAAGTCTTCGACAAGCTTGCCGTAGGAGCCGACAAAGCACTCTTGGACGATCTGCGAGACATGCCGTTTGGAACCTACGGGCATCTGGCCGACAGATATGGTGTGCACTGGTTCTTCCGGGGCGAGAAGACGCCTTGATTCTCCGTGATGCATCCAGGCTCCCAGCCTCTTAGAAGCACACCAATTGTCGGATAACGCCACAAAGTCGCCTTCTCAACCGAAGACCAGTACACCGTCGCCAAGCCATGTTCCGTCCCGCCGACGTCCGGTCTCACGGCGCCTGACGGGATCGTGAATGGTGTTGGACGACAGTACGGATTCCGAAAGCATGTCTGCTTGAACCTCACATACTTTCGCCATATCGCCCGTTTCGCCGGGGAGAGATCTTGCGGACAGAACGCAGGCCGCGGCCCGAGGTGCCGCCAGCGCGCTACGGCCCGAAACGACTCCAGTTGCGTCACCGTCATGGGCGTTTACAGAAGCCTATCAAAATCCGATGCTCTGATAATCATCTGTGCCGACGGTCCGCCGCTACGAGTCCCGGCGCTTCAACTCGGCGGCAGGCACCGTATCCATCTTGTGGATCACCTTGGCAAACACTTCGATCTCGCTGTGCAGCCTCTCTGCGCTGAGCTTCTCGATGCACCCGTTCGCGGGGCCGGCGAGCAGGTAGTTCGGTTGTGGGATGTAGCCGATAGTCGGCACGCCCGCTCGCGCCAGCGAGCCGCCTTCGCCCAGCCACCCGCCGTGCACCGGATTGACGACGGCGGTCTTCCGATCGGCGCTGCCTTCCAGCGCTTCCACCAGAATCCTGCCGGGCCCGGCCATCTCCGTAATCGCGACCGCCCACTCATTCTCGCCGGTGGGTATGTAACGGAAGCTGGTGTCATCGGCCCACTCCTTGCAACCGAGGTGCTCGACGGTCAGCGCCGCGACAGTCTTCTTGATCAGGTCCGGATATTTTTGGATGATCCCCCGCATCGAAGGAACCCACGGCCCGGCAAAATGGCCGGTGGTCAGCGGAAAAACCAGCGTCCGCCGCCGCTCGCTCCTCGGCAGCCGCGAAAAATATTTCGCCAGCGCCAGAATTCCCAGCCCGCCATTTTCTTCAGTGGCATTCGGCCCGTCGGTGTGCGTGTTGACGATGATCACTTCGTCGGAAGTCGCGCCCGGAAGCGTGGCCAGCAGGGTGTCCGTCAGCGTATCCGGAAACACGTCGGCTTCGAGCGTCAGCGTGGCTTGGGCCCCGTTCGCCGCCAGTTGTTTCAGCTTCGAGCCCGTTTCCCGTCCGACGTAAAGCCCCGGCACGCCCTGCGGTGGTCTCGAGAACGGCGTGTATTGATCGGCCGCGTTGGCATCGGACACATCGGTCCACGCGAGGATCACGCCCAGCGCTCTGGCCTTTTGGAATTTCGTCAGATCGTTCACCGCGCCGCGCGCCGGGCGGAAGTCCTGCGGAAACCGCGCGTTCGGCGGATAGATCCCCCACGGCTTGTACATTTCGCCGAAGTGGCGCACGTTGGTCGCGAAATCGATCAGCGCGATTTTGTTTTGCAAGCCATCCAGAGTAAACGAAGGATTGTGCCCGGCATAGACCAGTTCGCCGGTGACCCCGCCGGCGGGCGTCTGGCCCGAATACGGAAAATACGAAGTCACTGGCGCTCGGAAGCTTTTGCCCGAAGCCGGCGTCACCGTGATCGCGCAGTGGCGCGCTTCCCACCGGGGCAGCATATAGTGTTCGCGCGCCACCTCGAGCCCGTATTCCTCCAGGTGCGACGCTAGGAATTTGACAAATTCTGCGTGCGCTTTATTGCCCGTATATTTCGGACCGAGCTTGGCCATCCAGACCTGCCAGTCCCATACTTCTTTTTGGGAGGGAAGCAGGCTGGCGCGATAGCCGGGCACTCTGGCGCCGGCGGCGATCGGGATGAGCGCTTGCCTGCCGGCCAGCCCCAAGGTCGAAACAGCCAGCGCCGAGTGCACGAAATCGCGGCGGGAAACGGGCATGGCGTTACCTCCCAGTTTGGCGTACCAGGGGTGCGCGTAGCTCCTTCAACTCGATCGAATTCGTGTCGGCAATCACCTTTGCGTACGTGCGCGTCACCGCCGCCAGGCCCGTGGTCGAAATCGTTTCCGGCGTTTCGCGGTCGGAATGCCAAACGTAGGCCGTATTGATGATCTCCACCGAAGGAGCCAGATGATAGTAGCGCCCGATCTCTCCGGGCGGCGATGGCGACGATTGCGGGAAACTCGGCACGCCGAATGCGTCCATCGCTTTCACCACAATATCCGCGAGCCGCGGACCGGTGCCGTACCATCGATAGACCGCCGGCGCGTTTGAAAGCTGAATCGATCCGGGGCCGCTATCCATGCCGCCGGTGTGCTCGGCGTTGAACAGAACCGCGGTCTTCGCGAACGCTTCGGGATGTGCCAGCAGCCAGGCGCCGCTCTCCGCGCCGTTGTCGTGATGCCCGCTCGTGCCAAGGAAAATGATCGAGCGCCGCCGTTGCTCTGTCGGAATCTTCGCGAAATATTCGGCCAACCCCATCATGGTCGCCACGCCCGCGGCGTTGTCGTTCGCGCCTTCGAACCAGCCGTCACGATGCGCCACCACGATGACATTCTCATCGGTCGTGCCGGGAAGCGTCCCCCAGATCGTCGCCGTCTTTAGCCCTGGCACCCGCTGGATATCCAGGTGAACTTCGACGTGTGTCTCGCCCGCGCCCGCCTGTGCGATGAAGTCGCGCATCGCCAGGCCATCCTTCTCGCCGAGCGAAAACGTGGGCACCGGGCTGTTCACTGGATAGAACTGCGTCCGCTCATTGCCGGGGATTCCCAGGATTACGAAAATCGCTGCCGCCCCGCGCTCGCCGATGCGCTTGATCGCGTTATCGGAAATCGGCGCATGCCGCGAAGCCGTATCGGTGCTGTAAAAGAAGACGGCCTTGCCGCGCACATCCCGCGACGACGCCAGGTCCGCATCGCTGCCCATGCCGGCATAGACCGCTTCGAGGTCGAGGCCTACCGCCGGAGTGCCTACTGCCAGGTACGTGGGCTGTGCCGTTTCCAGCCGCAGCGTCTTGCCATTAGCCGAAGCCACGACGCTCCACGATTGCGGCATCCACTGCGGCGGCAGGTCGAGCGGCTGCTCATGCACATCGGAGAGACCGATCTGCCGGAACTTCGCCAGCATCCACTGCGCATTCTCCGCATCGGCTTCGGTGCCGATGATCCGCCCCCAGAACCGATGGCCTTTATCGCGATAGCGCCGCGAGATTGCGCACAGCTCTTCCACGTATCCCTTCAGATGCTCGCCGTTGATGGAGCCGTATGGCTGCTCGGAGGGCGCCAGACGCCACCCCACCTCGCTTTGTCGGTAATGGAGAGGCTCGGTGGGTCGTTGAACCCGCGCGGCCTGTTGCGCAGCAGCAACGACGGCCAGCCAGGTCAACGCCAGCGCGGCGCTGGCCGTGAACAGAATTCGTTTCACCATACGAGTGCTCCTTTCCCCTTATCTATCGTTCGGGCGCGCGCGCCACGCCGAATTCTTCCAGCACGGCATCGGTGTGCTCGCCCAGCACCGGCGGCGGCCGATGTTCCATCGTGCGATCCGCGAACCGAATCGGATTACGCAGCAGCCGGATCGGTCCGGCCTTGGGATGCTCCACTGTGACTATGTTCCCTCGCGCCTGTACGTGCGGCAGCTCAAACGTCTGGCCGATCGAAAGCAGCGGCCCGCATGGCACTTGATGCTGATCCAGGATCCGCTGCCACTCGGCACTCGTCTTGCGCCGCATGACCGCTTCGATTTCTCCAATCAGCTTGTCGCGGTTCTCGACTCGCCGCTGATTCGTCCG
>JAGWQP010000614.1 GCA_028876805.1 Acidobacteriota bacterium
ACGGGGACCTGAATGCGCGCGACTTCTTCGCCCTCAAACGCGATACTCTGAAGCGCAACCAGTTCGGTGGTACCGTCGGAGGGCCGATCAAGAAGGACAAGCTGTTCTTCTTCGGTGGTTACCAGAGAACGTCACTACGCTCGGACCCCGCGCAGAACACTGCCTTTGTTCCCACGGCCGCGATGATGTCGGGTGATTTCAGCGCGGTCGGTACTCCTCTGAGAGATCCCCGGGACCCGACCGGCAAGACTTTCTTTCCCGGTTATCAGATACCTGCCACGCTGATCAGCAAGGTTACGCAGAACATTGTCAAAACATTTCCCGCCCCCCTCGATTCTTCGGGGAGGACTCTCAACGGCCAGGTTGCCGGGCAGGACGAGGATCTGGTCAGCGCCAAGGTCGATTGGCAAGCGAGCACGAAACACAGTATTTTCGGGCGGTACCTGGATGCGAAACTCGATAAGCGCTCGACCTTCGATGGGAAGGACCCGCTTTCCATCGGCTTTTTCGCCGTCCAGCCCCGCGATTATGGCTTTGCCCTGGGAGATACATGGCTGATCAGCGCGAACCTGGTAAGCTCGCTGCGGCTGGGCGCGAACCGGACTAACGTTCCGAAAATCAGCGACAATTACGTGTCCTGGTCCAGCCTGGGTGCCAATATCTCTCCCCTGGCGGGGAATATTATCGGTTTGAATGTCTCGGGCACGGGGATCGTCTTCGGCGGCGGAAACGCATCTCCCGGCGCGCAGCATAACGGCCCCCTGTGGTCGGTCTTGGAGGATCTGAGCTGGGTCAAGGGATCGCATCAGTTCGGTTTCGGCGGGAGCATTTTCCAACAGCGCCTGAACTACTGGTCCGGCACTAATGCGGTCGGCGTCGCAAGCTTTGACGGAAGCGCTACCGGTGTTCCCCTTGCAGACTTTGTATTAGGACGCGCCTCGACCTTCAGCCAAGGCACCAACTACGGGTTTTACACCCGCCAATTTTACATGTCGCTCTACGTCCAAGACTCCTGGAAGATCAGCAGACGGCTGACACTGAATTACGGTGTGCGGTGGGAGCCGTATCTTGCGCCTTATAACAACCGCGGAGAAAATCAACATTTCGATCCAACGCTCTTCGCTCAGGATGTGCACAGCCAGGTGTTTACCAACGCCCCGGCCGGGCTGGTGTTTCCTGGCGACTCACAGTATACCTGCGGAGACTACTTTACTTGTCCCCGGTGGGACAAGTTCTTCCCTCGAATCGGACTTGCCTGGGATCCAGAGGGCAACGGGCGCATGACCATTCGCGCCGGCTACGGCATGTATGGCGACAGAGCCATGATGCTGGCCGGAAGCGCGATGTACTTCGATCCTCCTTTCGGGAACACTCTGAACCTTTCTGGAGTGGATTATCAGGATCCCTGGCTGAACTACCCGGGCGCTAAAGGATTGCCAGCGGGACAGAATCCGATGCCCACGCTCGCCTCGCTTGCCGGCATCGGTGTGTATAATCATAGCCTTCCTTTCCCGGCCTTCGGCGGTTACGTGAACTCGCCCTTGCAGGGCTTCAAGCCGGTGTACATGAACCAGTGGAATCTCAGCATTGAAAGACAGATCGGGCAAGACTGGTTGCTGAGCGCGAACTACGTGGGCAACAGTACGATTCACATGATCAGCGGAGAAAACGTAAACCTGGCGAGCTACATTCCAGGCACCTGCCAGGCTGGCGCCTATGGCCTTAAAGCCCCAGGCCCGTGCTCGAGTGCCACCAACGTTAACCAGCGCCGAGCTCTCTACCTCCAAAACCCGGTGGAGGGCCGGGGTTACTCGGGTATCGGCCAAATCGACGACGGCGGCACGCAGAGCTATAACGGCCTGAATCTGTCTGCCCGCAGGCGGCTCAGCCGAGGCTTCACGGCGGGGGCCAATTACACGTGGGCGCATTGCATCGGCGATCCTTACAATCAAAATCCCCCGGCGGGCGCCGGAATTACCATTCCTGGCAACCGCAGGCAGTGGAGGAGTAACTGCGTCGGGGTTGATGTGCGGCAACTGTTCAATCTGAACGTGGTGGCCACCACCCCCAAATTCTCAAGCCGCGCGCTGCGGATTGTGGGCAGTGACTGGCAGGTGGCGCCGTTGTTGTTGATCAAGTCTTCGCAGTTTTTCACCGTAACGAGCGGCGTGGATAGCGCGCTCAGCGGGCAAGGGAACCAAACCCCGAATCTGTTGGTGCAGAATCCGTACCCAAGCAACCAAAACGTCGACCACTGGCTGATCACCACCGCCCCGGCGGCTCCGATTAGAGATGCAGCCCCGGCGTTTGCGGGGTCAGCCCCGGGTACCTACGGCAACTTAGGCTACAACAACTTGAAGGGGCCAGGCGTTTTCCAGTTGAACCTGGCCTTGTCGAGAAACTTCGTGATTCGGGAGAGACAGACGATTCAGTTGCGCGCCGAAGCCTTCAATCTTCCCAACCACCTGAACCCGCTTCCTCCCGGCAACGGCATTGGTGTTCCGTTGGCATTGAACTCTCCGAATTTCGGGAAGATCACTAACGATATTAGTGGAAACAACGGAATCGGGCTCGGGGACTACCGTGTGGTCCAGCTCGCCCTCAAGTTTGCGTTCTGACTTTTCCTGAGGAAAGCCCGGCTGCTCTGTGCCGAGACGTTCCCGGGCTCAGTGCGTTTTGCGCGGCGAATACTTGTTGAGGACCGCGATGAGCTTGGCGGCCGCCTCGGAAGGTTTGGCGCCGCTGGTCAGGATCTGTTTGTTGTCCCAGCGCTGGCCATACATGGTTTCGTTTTCGTCGATGTCGTTGCGCAGGGTGGAACCGTCCAGGGAGATGCCGGCAAACGCGCCCCGGGAACGAGACCAGGAGAGGATCTCGGCGGTGAGCAAGGCGTCGGTCTGCGCCGTGGCGTCGCGGCCGACCGGGCCGGCTGCCGCCGTGGCTTCGCCGCCGATCGTGAACTTGCTGGTGGTGAGGCGCTTCATGCCGCCCTCATTCATGATGAGCAGAATCACGTCCGTCGAGGAGACGCCGATCTGCAGGCCGAAGCTCCCGCCTTCGATGCGGATCGCGGCCGGCGGTCCCCAGCCGTTGCCCTCGCGCCGGCAAAGGGCATATCCCCGGCCGTACTTACCCGCAAAGACAAACCCGCCCTTCTTTAAACCCGGCACCAGCACGATGCAGTAAGCCTTATCCAGCAAGTTCTGCGGGATCGCTTTGTCGGGTGTGCCCATGACTTCGGAAAATAAGCTAGCGGCATCGTCCAGCCTCTCATTCGTCTTGGACTTTTCGTCCGTGGCGAAAACAGGGGAGCAAGCCGCCGCGAGTGCAAGCGTGAAGGTGAAGGTACGCATGTTGTTTATGGTATCGCTGTCCATGGGCGATTGCCTCTTGCCGCGGCCGCGGGTTCGGCCCGGCTGCTTCGCCGGTCAGGCCGGCTTGGCGCCGCCCAACGAGGCCGTCGCGAGCATGCCGCCCAAGCCCATGGTCTCCACGGCCGAGGAGGGTACGATGACCATGGAGCCCTTCTCCTTGATGGCTTCGTACAACATGTTCATGGCGCGGAGGTGCAGGGCGACCGGGTTATCGCGGTATGTAGCGGCGGCCTGCGAGAATTTGTCGGCGATTTCGGTTTCGGCGATGCCGAGGATGGTGCGCGCGCGCCGCTCGCGCTCGGCCTGCGCCTCCCGCGACATGGCGTCCTGCAGCGCCGAAGGAATCTGGACGTCGCGAATTTCGACCGACTGCACGGTGATCCCCCAGGGGTTGGTTTTCTCATCCAGGATGCGCTGTAATTCGTGGCCGAGCATCTCCCGCTCCGCGACCATCTGGTGCAACTCGTGGCGGCCGATCGATTCCCGCAGGGCCGTCTGCGCGCTCAGCGTGATCGCCAGGTCGAAATCCTGCACCTCTAGGATCGATTTTTCGGGGTTCCAGACCATCCAGAACACGATCGCGTCGACGTTGACGGGCACCGTGTCGCGCGTGAGGGTGGATTCGGCGGAGACATTGGCCACACGCACACGCTGATCTACGACGCGGCTGAGCTGGTCCACGATCGGGATGATGTGGAAGATGCCCGGACCACGCAGACCTATATATCGGCCGAATCGCAGTATCGCCACCTTCTCCCACTGGTCGGCCACCTTGATCGCAAAGACGAGATAGACACCGACTAACGCGCCCGCGATCACACCCGCGGGGCTTTGTGCGGCGGCCGTGATGGCAAAACCGATGGCGATCGAGGCCACGAACAAGGCCACCCCGACGCCGCTGGTCCCCCGCTGCAGAAAATCCGGTTTCATAGCGCTACCTCCCTTTCCTCTGTTGGTCCGTTTGTAGATCATGCAATTGTCCCAAAAGTTCTTGCACCGTGAAACCCATGGCGCCGGCCCGTGCGATGAATTCGCTCACCAGTTGGTTCAACCGGCGCTGCCGCTCGACCTCGTCGCGTTTTATCTTCTGCCGGCTGATGAAGGTACCGGTCCCTTGCTGAGTCTCCAGCACACCGCGGATTTCTAGCTCGCCGTAAGCGCGCACTACCGTATTCGGATTGATGGCGAGGTCCACCGCCAGTTGGCGCACAGTCGGAAGCTGATCGCCCGCCTTCAACACTCCCGAAGCCATGCCGCCGGTGACCTGGTCGATAATCTGGCGGTAGACCGGCACGCCGCTCTGGACGTCCCGGCGGAAGGCGAATCGCCCTTTGGTCATCTAGAGTTATAATGTACTAGATCTATATAACAAAGTCAAGGCCGGAGATTTGGAGGAATGTGCAGGATGTAGAATAACCCCGATGACGGCCAAATCGGCTCGCGACCGGTGCCTCACCCGGCTCAGCAAGATCTGCCTGGCCCTGCCGGAAGCCGTGCGCGAGGACAAAGGGCGGCATGCGGCTTTCCTGGTGCGGAAGAGAATCTTCGCTTACTATCTCAACGATCATCACGGTGATGGAATCGTGTCGGTGGCGTGTAAGACGTTTATCGGCGACAACGTGGCGCTCGCTGCCGCGCATCCGGAGCGATTCTACATGCCAGCCTATATCGGGCCCCGCGGCTGGGTGGCCCTCCGCCTCGATTCCGATAGCGTCGACTGGGAGGAAGCAGCCGACGTGGTGAAGGGCAGCTATCTGCAGATCGCGCCGAGGGCGCTCGCTGCGCGCGTCAAGATCGAATCGGATTGATGGTCGCCGCGATCACTAGTGGCTCTGCCGTCCTGGCGCGCTCGAGAGCGAACCCAAATACACAGCAGGCGGCCGGCGGTGATGGCGCCCACCGGCAGATCAGCGAGGTAGGGGCACCGCGCAAACCGTACCGCTCGGCAGACGGGAGGTCCGACGATGACTGCCAGAGTTCGAGGCACGCGGCGGGCAGATCATTTTCATGAACCACAAAGGGACAAGACCTTCGCCCGAGGTCGCTGCTGTTTGTGACCAGGGCAACTACGAAAAAGGCTAAGTCCGGGGTGCGCCGCCAACGTTCCCCCGTTCGTGAGTGACGTCTCAACCCGGACCACCCGCTTGCTGGCGATGGGCCTAGCGCGCTCGCTGAACGGGTCGGTCGAACTTCGCTCGGTCAACCGGGATGTTCGGCTGATATTCGGCGAGGACATATTCCTCTTGACCGCTGACCCAGCCAAAGGTGTACTTGAACGGCATCATTACGCCAGCGACCGGACGGTAATCCGAGTAGTCGATTTGCGTCGGAACCCGGCCGACCGCCGAGGTGGCATCATGGACGACCCGGTCGAGCAGCCCGGTCTTCTTGTCGAAATAAAAAGTGGCGAGCATGCCATTGTCGCCGTTCGCCTGGAGGACGTAGACGTCCTTTTCGTTGACGGTCGCAGGATAGCTCACCTTCCAGTTCTTGAAGAAAGCTTTCAGCCCGCCCGGGAACGCCAGTTGCGCGTCCAGCCGGGCGCCTTCTCGTGCGCTCGAGTTGAGCGGGTATTCGCCGACCACGGTGAGCGGCAGCATGACCCACGCATCGCGGCCGTCGAAAGTGCGGGCCAGGTCGCCTCCCCGCTGATGAACGAAGGTGGCGAGTTGGTTGGGCGCCTTCGCGTAGATCTCCGCCGCGTCCGCCTGCGCCTCGCCGAACAAGTGGCTGGTCCCCTTTGCGGTATAACTGGTGAGCTTGGCCAGATTGTCCGCGCCGCCCAGAGCCTTAATATAGTTGTCCAGGATCTGATCGGCCGGAGGCGTGCCCGCCGTCGCCGGGTTCGCCGCCGGCAAGATGTCGGTGGGCGTGAAGGTCGGAGTGCTATAGATGGCATCGAGAGTCGGTGTCTGCGCGGGGCTTTGGGCGCCGCGATGGCAGGTCCAGCAGGTCACCACCTGGCGTCCATTGAAATTCTGCTTGTTAATGGAGTTCACCATCTCGATCATGCGGCGCGCAACCCTCTTACGAGGCGGGTCGGCCTCCCACTGGGGATGGTCGGTGCCGGCGCCTGTGTGGCAATCGCCGCAACACACGCTCAGCGCGGCCGAAAACAGACCCATCGTCCCCATAAACTCGTCGACGGGAATCCCTTTTAGCACCTGGATGTTCTTGAAGGCCGCTTCAGACATCTGAGGCCCTGACGGCGCTGGCTGGGCCTGCGCGAAGGCAACTGCTTCGAACAACAAGCCGGTCCCCCGCTGCTTCTTGTCGCTTGGATGATCCAAGGCGGCCAGACACGCCCCGGCGGTGAGCAGAACGAACAGTTTTTGTTTCATGGTGTTTGTTGCCGAGATGGAACGAAAAACGTCCCCAATTTTACCCCTTACTTCGCCTCGCAAGGCGAAGGATGCCACCGCGTGGTATCGGCCTCTTTCTTGAAATGAGTGCTGGTGATAAACGGCTGTTGCAGATACTGAGGATCCTCGACGAGGGTAGTCACAATCAGGTAGGAATTGCCGTCCGGCTCGTTGGTGCGGTCCAGGTACTCGGTCACCTTCGTATTGGCGCTGTACGGAACTCCGTTCTTCCGCAAGTAGCCGGGCTTCATATGAGTGGTTTCGACCTTCAAAGAGCCGCCTTCTGGCGGTGCGCTACCCCGCCCACCACGACCTCCACCTCCGACCATCTGCCATTCCGCCGCCGAGTATCCCTGCCACCCGGCCTCGCCGGAAGGAGGCTGTGGCGGTCCAAAATGTAGCTGCCGCGTTTGCGTACCGGCGTCGGTGTCGATCCGCAGCGTGTTTTCGTTGTCCCAGGTAATGTGCAGGCGAGTGGGAACCCGCATGATGGCGGCCGCGCCATAAGCCTTGCATTGGTTGCCGGCCGCTTCATCTTTGGCAGGGTCCCAGGTGTCCGCCACGCGGCGTCCTTCCGGGTTCAGGGGAACGCTGGCGTAATCGCCCTTGGGCGGCGTGACCATACGCCAACGCCAGTCTTCGGTGACCAGGGATACCCAGTACCCGGTGAGATCGATAGGCGCGGCCGCCTGCGGCGATCGCGGCGGTTCCGCCGGACCTCGCCCCCCGCGGCCTTGGGCACGGGTGCTTATGGGAGCAGCCAGCTCCAGGGCGGCGAAGCCTACCCACACGAACATCGCGTACTTACCTGGGAATCGGTGCTTCATTCCTGTCCCCTCCACCAGCCGGGGACACGCGTACGGGGCTGGGCGAATCGCATTGAGTACCGGTTACTCGAACGTGCCGCCCCACTTCCATTCCGGTTCGCCGTTGGCAGCCGGACGGGTGATCGTCACCATGCGCAGCCGGTGGTCTTCGGGGTTGCGTCCGGGGTTGCCCACAATGATCACGTGATCGCCGGGTTTCAGGGTTTCCCGGGTGACGCCCTGCCGGCCCAACTGCCCGCCAGCGCCCCACTCTATTGCCCATCGGACCATCGTCCCATCCGGGTCCTTGACTTCCACGTGCACAAACGAATGGGGGTTGCGATACAAGAACTGCACCAGGTCGCCTTCAACCGTCACCTTCTTATCTTCGAAATAAGTGGCTGCGAAGGAGTGGTGGGCGTAGGCTCGCACCCCGAGGATGGTTGCGCCGGCAAAGAGTAATACCACTAGCTTGCTTGTCATGCTGCTTCTCCTGTGTGAAACATTATACCTGTTCATCCCTCGAACCGAATGACCCTTTCGGCCCCTTCCCGAGTGCTTATACCCGAAGGATTTTTGTTACCAGCGGCCTCGTTCGCTAGCGCTCCTCAGTGGCGTTACTGTACTAGGCTGCCATTGTATGGGAAGGCTCAATCCTGGTTGCACTTGTGCCGAGCTGCCAGCAGTGGCAGCCCGCCGGGTTGCGCGAAACAAGTAGCGCACGTGAGCCGGGCCGGGCGGTCAGGCCGCCCAAGGGGCACTCCGGGCTCAAGTGATCGGCGGATCAAAGCTGCCGATCGAAAACAGCGAGAACTCATCCTGCGGCCATGGCGTGGGCTTGGCTTTTTCCGCCCGGATCTGCTGGTATTTGCCGGCATAAAAGAGCAGCGGCCGGTCATCGACGGCTTCGAAGTGCTCGACCTGCCCGATGAAGAGCGTATGGTCGCCGGCCGGATGGGCGTCAATCACGCTCACCACAAAATAAGCCACCGCGCCCTCGAGCACCGGTATGTCCAGGCGCTCGGTGAAGCGGATTTTCAGCCCCTCGATGGTGCGGCCGGCGAAATGATTGCTGAGTTTCTCCTGATTTTCCGCGAGCACGCTGACGCCGTAGCGGCCCGTGATAGGCAGGATCCGATGGAGGGTCGCGCGATTGTCCACCGATACCAGCACCAGCGGTGGATCGAGCGAGACCGACACAAACGCGTTGGCCGTCATGCCGTGGGGGCGATCCTCGTACCGGGTCGTGATCACGGTAACGCCGCTTGCGAACCGGCCTAGCGCGTTGCGAAACTGGCGCGGATCGAAAGAGTGTGCGGCCAATTCGGCACCCTACGGCTTGCGGCCGGTGTTCTGCATCAGAACGCTCACATCGTCCGGATTAATCAGGTCGGGCACGGTCCACCCGTCCAGATCGTATTCGGCCATGCACTGCTCGGCGAAGCCTTTGTACTTGGCGGACTGGCCCATGGCATCGGCCACCATCAGGGTCTCGAAGCGGATGCTCTCGTGGTTGCCAAAATAGTTGCGCTCGTACAGTTCGTGCCGGCCACCGAACTCGGTGCCCATGGCGTCCCACATCAGCTTCATCAGCTTGACGCGGTCGACAGCCGAATAGCCGTTCGACCCGCGCACGAATGTGTCCAGATATTTCCGAATTTCCGGCTGTTTGAAGTCGCTCGAATGCGACGGCAGGTAGATGAGCGCACTGGCCAGCACGTTTTCGATGATCTCCTTCAAACGCGGATAAACGAAATTGGATGCGACGCGATAGGCCAGGCCGTAATCCAGGTTCGGCAGCACATACCCTGGCGTCCACGGTGTTGTAGCGCGGGCCATCGCGTCGGTCAAGCCCCAGAACATGTTGCGCCACGCCAGCACCTCGCCGACCTGGGCCTGCACGCCGCGGAATTCCTTGGAGCCGGTGGCATCCACTCCCTTGAGCAGTAGACCGGCGATGAAGTCGAGCTTGACCGCCAGCCGCACACAACCGTGGAACATGAAGCGCGGCAGAAAGCCGGAGCGCGGGAAGAAGTTGTTGACCTTATCGATATCGGCGTAGGCGAACACGTTCTCCCACGGCACAAAGACCTTGTCGAAAACGATGATGGAGTCGTTCTCGTCGAGCCGGCTCGACAGCGGGTAATCGAATGGACTGCCGATCGCCGCCGCGGTCATCTCATAAGAGGGGCGGCAGAAGAGTTTCATGCCTGGCGCGTCGGTGGGCACCATGCAGACAAACGCGAAGTCTTTCGTCTTGATGGGCAGAGCCCCGTTATTGGCGATGAAGTTGTAATGCGTCAGCGTGGAGGTGGTGGCCACGACTTTGGCGCCGCTCACGACGAGGCCACCGTCGGTCTCCTTTTCCACGTGCATGTAAACATCGCGCACCTCCTCCAGTTGCTTGTTACGGTCCACGGGAGGATTGACGATAGCGTGATTGACGAAGGTGACTTCTTCCTGCACCTTCTTGTACCAGCGCCGCGCATTTTCATCGAACGGCTTGTAGAAGTCGGCGTTGGCGCCGAGGGTGGCCAGAAATGCCGCTTTGTAGTCCGGGCTGCGCCCCATCCACCCGTAAGTAACACGCGCCCACTCCGCGATGGCATCGCGCGCGCCCACCAGTTCTTCGGCGCTGCGCGTGGCGCGATAGAACTTATGGGTGTAGCCGCCGCTGCCGGTGTCGGTCTCGGTAGAGAGGACATTCTTGCGCTCGTCGTGCAGAGCGTCGTACAGCCGGGCGAGCATCCGGACCGTGTTGCGGAAGGCGGGGTGCTTGGTGACATCTTTCACCCGCTCTCCGTATATCCAGATCTCGCGCCCGTCCCGCAGGCTCTCGATGTACTCCTGCCCGGTCAACGGCTTGGTGCGTGTCGGGGTGGCGGGCTCGGCAGTCTGGGTCTTTTCGTTCGCTAACACGGATTCCTCCCTATGCCTTTCCGGCGGAAACAGGATCAAATTGCGCCCAATCGCGCTCAAATCGGAACACTTCCTTGGCGGGCGGCAGCGGTGCCTGCGTCTCGACCCAGCGCACCGGCTCACCGCCGATGTTGGCGAAGCTGTGGATGCATCCCACGCTGGTCCAGATAACATCGCCTGGCCCCAGGTCATACGTCTTGCCGTCGGCGGTCGCGCGCACCTGCCCGCTGACGATCAAATACGATTCCTCGAAGGTATGATCGTGCGTGTCGATCTTCGCGCCCGGCAGGTATTGAATCAGAAACAGCGATTGATGGATCGCCCCGAACGAGCGATCGACAAACATCTTGATGGCCACGCCGGTGGTGGGGTTGAACCCTTCCATCTCGGACGGCCCGCCCGGGTGCGGAAGCTGCGCCTCGTCGAAGTGGCCCACCAGGGTCTGCTGCGGGCCGGATGGCGCGCCGGCGGGGAGCCCGCCGTCCACGAAAAACGTGTCGCGCCCATACTCGACCGGGCGCGGTTGCGGTGCCTGCATTTCGAGCCACCGCGCCCGCCGGCCGCTCGTGTTGCGCCAGGCGTGCCGCGAGCCGGTACCAATGAGGCCGAAATCGCCTGGCCCGAGCGCACAGCGGGCGTCATCAATCTGCGCCTCCA